>JBLRXB010000094.1:0-8316 GCA_047920915.1 Kiritimatiellia bacterium | reverse complement strand
CACAACATCAACGAAGGCCACAACCTTGACCTCCCCGAGCCCGGCCGGCGCGAACTTTCCGACTTCTACATGCTGCCCTGCAATGAGCCCGACGATGCCCTTGCCCGTCTGCTGGATCTCGTTACCAAGCGCATTCCGCAGCGCTTCCAGCTCAATCCGCTCACCGATATTCAAGTTCTCTCCCCCATGCGGCGCGGCACCCTCGGCACCGACAATCTCAACGCTATCCTGCAGGAAACACTGAATCCGCAAGGCGAGGAAATCGAGCGCTTCGGCCGCAAGTATCGCTTGCGCGACCGCGTCATGCAGATTCGCAACAACTACGACAAGGAAGTGTTTAATGGCGACATCGGTTCCATTATCGCGGTCGATCCGGAAGAGCGCACCGTCGTCGTGGACATGGATGGTCGCCGCGTCGGCTATGATCTGACTGATCTCGATGAACTCGTGCATGCCTATGCCGGCACCATCCACAAATCACAGGGCAGTGAATATCCCGCCGTCGTCATCCTCATGACCACGCAGCACTTCAAGATGCTCCAGCGCAACCTGCTCTATACGGCCGTCACCCGCGGCAAACAGCTTGTATGCATCGTCGGCTCCCACAAGGCCATCGGGATGGCCATCGCCAACACCGATATGCGCCAGCGCCGCACCTCCCTCAAAGACCGCCTCCGCCAGAAGTCCTAAATATCGGTTGGCGAAGCCTGCGTCACTACCGCAACCCCCTCGGCTCCCGACTGATCGCGCACGACGATGGTATTCACGCCCGATCGATTGCCAGCCACATAAACCGCCGAATCACCGGCCACCTCGCGTATGGATCCAATCCCCCCATTACTCACCGACCACTCCAGCGGATAATACAACGCGCGTGTTTCGCGATCCGCAACCGGAATCGATGCCTGTAAACTCACCGCACCACGTACGGTGATATCGGCCGATGCCGGCGTAACATCCAGCGAACTTGCTGTTATCGTCTTCTCGCACCCGGCTGCCAGAAACGCTACCAGCACCGTCACCACCACCAGCCCCATACCGCTGCTGAGCTTGTTCATACCATTTCCTTTCTCTTTTGTCCGTTGGGTAAGTACTCCCGCCCCAAACTATTCGATCACAAATGGATAATCATCAGGATCATCAAAGAACTCCGTAACGCTCCTGAACGTCACCTCCGGCGTTCCCGCATCCACATAAAACTCCCCTTCGGCAACTACCACGCCCTCGAAACTCCTTCCCGTAAACGTGACCGTGCCATTCGGCGCAACCAGCACCCCGACAAACGTCCCTTGCCCCGTCATCGTAATGGCAATATCCTGCTCGCTAACGATCACAACATTGGCCACGGCATCCTTCGATACCCCGGCATAGTTGTCAGAAGTATAAATGCGCAAATCGCTTTGCAAATCGCCCGTTGGTATATAGCCCCTTCCCGCGTACCACGCCGGGTCGCGCAGTCGCACGGATTCCTCGATCAAAGGGAATGGCGGCATGGCATCCTCGGCAAGTGCAACCGCCTTGTCGGCCTGCACCCCTGAAACCGGCCAGTTAACTAACGCGCCCGCATAATAAATACGACTGTCGCCAACCAGATTAAATGCATTGCCCTCATAATACACATCTCCGTGAATATACATGTTCCCATGAATCGTCCCGTGCGAGATCCGCAGATTGCCCTTTACGTGGATGTCGCCATAAAACGTGGGAGACCCTCCAAGTATATCCAGATTCCCGCTGATATAGATGTTGCCAGGCGCCGTACGCGACCCGATCGTAACGGTCGCACCCGGCGTCATAACGGCATCTCCCTCAACAAAGATTGTGCTCACAGCTAGTTCGGTGCCGCCGCTCAGATCATCCCTGATCATATCGCCTGTAATCACGATCGTACCACCCGGACCAAGAACCGAGCCCGTGCCCCGCAGCCGGATTTGCTGCGCCCACAAAAACACATTATCCAAACCGACAGGGGGCACATACTCCAACAAGAATGTAACCGACTGCCGCGATTCGCGATCCGTATCCGGATGGGCTATACCAGTGGAAGTAACCACCAGATTCGTGTCGACCCTGACACTGCTGAGCATGAACTGCTCACCGGAATCCATTAAAAAGGTACCTACCGGTATGTAATAGGGATTCTGGCTTTTCCGGGAATACGCATAAGAGCGGCCCGACTCCGCCGCATAGTACGCCCGGTTCCCGGCGTCAAAAAAGAGACGCTGGTGTCGCGAAGCCGAAATACCAGACAGCAATGCCACCCCGATAACCCCGGCTGCCAGCATCGAAAGACAAACGGCCACCAGCGCAATACCCCGCTTCTTGAAAGTTGCTGCTGTTTGCATTTTGCACCTCCGCCTTGCGCCCCCCCCCTACTCCAGGCCGCGCAGATAAACCCTGTTTGTAAACACCACGGAACGAAAGCTGGCAGGCTGTAGCAGCATTTCCACCATCCGCATGCCTTCGCCCCAGCTATGTTGGGCAGCGCCATCCGGTGCTGCATAATACCGTAACGCAAATGCCGCCACATCGTCGGTGAGCGGCACACCATCCAGCAAGAGCGCCCCACCCGCACTCCAACTCACACTGCGCTGATGCGACACTCCGGCACTATCCGCAAATTCATACACCATCGATTGTCCGGTCCCGGAAACCACATTCGTAATACCCGTGAATTCACGCACCAGCCGCGAAAAGGCCAGATGCGTCTTCTGCGTGGCATTCACACTGCCACGCGTCATCAACATCCCGCGCGTCACTGGCACAACCGCCAGTACAATCGAAAATCCCAGCAGGCCGATCAGTACCAATACGACCACGGTCTCGATCAGTGTTATGCCATTACGATTCATGGTGCCTCCGCAAATAAACGGTTCAACCGCTCACCAAGTGCATTTTGCAACGTAACCTTGAGTAGCACGTTATGCGTCGGACTTCCCGTTTCCGCGCCACCGACAAACCCTACATACCGGTTATGCACCACGGTAAAGCGGCCATTTCGCACCGACCCCTCAGGGCCGACAATCGCGCGGAAAGCTTCAAGCGTATTGCCCGACTGAAACGCCACAAGATCTTCCATGGCCGAATGCAATGCCATCGCCTCGGCCAGTTGCCCCGGCTGCTCATGGCTAAGCAAAAAGGCCTGGCTCAATAACGGAACGATAGCCGCCAGCGCGATCGCCATGATCAATATCGTCACGATGACCTCGATCAACGTAAAGCCATCATATATGCGTTGCTGTTGTCTTTTCATGGCACCAACCCCGTAAAACCCGTCACCACCACCGATTCGGTGCGTGCCGCATTCGATAACGTAATCACATAGGTCAATGCTGGCGCACCAAATGTGTTGAACACCAGCGTTCCTGTGCCCCCGGTCACTTGCACGCCATTCCCTAGCACATGCGTGGCCGAAGACTGCCCCGGAAAGCGCACCGAAGAGGTTGCCCCATTGCGCTGGAGGGTATATGTGTTGCCCGCAAAATGGATACTCCACTGCGCCGTATTAGCCGCAAGCGCAACCGACTGCGCAAACCGTAGATTTGCCCGCAGCACCTCGGCCTCGGCCGTTACAGCATAACCCGCATCCATCACCCGCGGTATGGCCACAGAAGCCAATACGCCCATCAGCAACAAAACCGCCACCACCTCCAGGATGGTGAACCCCGCGGTGTCATACCTGTGTCGTATGCAGCACATCACACGCCTCATTTTACACACGGCTTTCTTTCTCGCTCACGATCGCCAGTGGCCGGGCGGCCAGTAGCACGGTGCCGTCACCGCGCTACCAGTCGCCGTTGCCTAATTCGTGTGCGGTAGCGGCCAACTGCCGTCGAGCGTTGTGTCCGTTCCGGTCTTACTCACCGTTACGGACACAGCCGCACCACCATCAGCACTGCCGAAGACATACGTATAATCACCAGCCGGTGCATTAGCCCCCCCGGCCGCGGTCACCAGTTCACCCGCCGTCGGTGGCGTCCCGGTTGTCAGTGCCTGGCGCGCATAGATCAGCGAGAGATGCGAATAGCCCGCTGCCAGAGCCCCCTCAAAAGCACGCGCTTCGGCCTGTGCCACCATATTGAGGTAGCGCGGAATAGCTACCGCCGCAAGCACCGCTAGAATCAACAGCACCGCGATAATCTCAATCAGGGTAAAACCTGATGTCTTGGACACTTCTCTTGATTTCATACCGCATTCCTCCTGATTTGAAACACATTCAACCTATGATAGATCTCTGCCTACATGTAGTCATATTCCTGCTATTCGCACCTCCTTTGTTCTTGCGTCATCCACCGCCCTGCATTGCGATTCTGCCGAGGTCCCACATGGGCATATATACCGCCAATGCAAAGAACCCCACCACGGCAGCCAACATCACAATCAGTATCGGACCAATCGCACCCGTCATCCGCTTCGTCGCAAAACCAACCTCCGTATCGTAGTGATTGGCGATCTCACGCAACATCTCGTCGAGCCGTCCCGTCTCCTCCCCGATCGCCACCATGCTCACAAACATCGGCGTAAAATAGCGCGCCGAGGCTAACGGCTTACTCAACCCCTGACCGCGTTCCAGCTTTTGCTGCACCGCCTCGAACTCCCGCACGACCGCCCGATTACCCAGCGTGCCAGAGAGAATATCCATGGATTCGAGCATGCCGACACCCGAAGCCTGCAGAATCGAGAACACTCCCGCAAACCGCGAAAGCAGCGATTTGATCAAAACCCGCCCGACATACGGCAGATGCAACAGGGTACGATCAATCCAGAATCGCCCCGGCTCTGTTCGCCGTACCAGACTCACCCCCGCCGCCAGCAGCGCCAACCCCACTAGCAGACCGATCCAATACTGCTGCAGCAGATCACTTAACCCGATACAAATACGCGTGGGCAGTGGTAGCTCGACGCCGGCACCACGAAACACATCCGCAAAGCGTGGCACGACCGTTGCAAGCAGAACACTCATCGCGGCCGTAAGTGCCACTACCACCATGATCGGATATTGCAAGGCGGCGCGAATCTCGCTGCGCACCTGATTCTCGTGACTGATCACATAAATCAAGCGCGTCAGCACATCCGGCAGTGCCCCGGAAGATTCCCCCGCCGCCACCATATTACGATAGAGCTTGGAGAACACATCCGGGTGCCGCTCAAGCGCCGCATGCAACGGCAATCCGCTACGAATATCCCCAGCCATCGCTGCACAAGTCGCCTTCAATCGCATATTCTCGGTTTCGGTCTCCAGAATCTCGACCGCGCGCAAGATCGGAACGCCTGCCCGCAGCATAGTGGCAAGCTGCGTGGTGAACAGGATCAGCTCCTCAGCCGTCACCCGTCCACCACTTCGTGCAACAGCCTTTTTCTGGCGCATGACTGATACCGAAACCGGCGTCAGCCCCTTCGCCGCCACACGCTCGTTGGCCTGATCCGGCGAATCAGCCTGCATCTCGCCGCTTACCTTACGCCCCGTGCCATCGATTGCCTTGTACCGGTACGCTTGCATCATTCACCTCGTTCCTGCAACCCGGTCAGAGAATCGTCGGCGTAATGAAGATGATCGTCTCATCAAAACGCCCCAGATTTGTCTTGCTCCGGAACAACATGCCCAACACCGGAATGTGCATCAATACGGGCACACCCGCCTTGGTCTCACTGCGGCTTTCGAGCGAGAATCCCCCAATCATCGTGGTCTCGCCGTTTGCCAGCATCACCGTTGTACGCGCACGCTTCGTGTTGACCGGAAATTCGTTGTTGGTCGTCGGCTTCGTTTCATCAAACGAATCCTTGTTCGCCACAATCAGCACACGCAGCATGTTCTCATCCACAACATGCGGCGTAACCTCGAGCCGCAGCACGGCCTTCTTCCACTCCAGCGACACATCCAGGACATTACCCGTCCCCGTTGACACGCGATACGCACGCTCCTCACCGCTCTCGATGATCGCCATTTCATTATCCAGCGTCGTGACCGTAGGATTGGCCTGGATATTGATCTGCCCCTGTTGCTGCAATGCCGTGAGTTGCAACCGCAACAGCTCATTCATGCCGAGCCGGTCCGACACCAGCCCAACACCAAAACCCACCGGACTTTGTCCCCCGGGAACAAACGACGCCGGAAAATCAGAGGCATAGCCACCAAGCGTCACGCCCGCATCGCTAATCCCGATTACGCGACTACCCTGCTTGCGAGCCGTCGAGGCCCCCCACTGCATCCCGAGCTGACGCGCCGTGTCACGCGTTGCCTCGACAATCTGGGCCTCGATTTGCACAAGGGGCCGGATCTGATCCAACTGCAACACGAGATTGCGTGCCTTGTCTACATCGCCACGGGTGGCATGCACAATAATCGCATTGGATTCCGCATCCACAGAAACCGCTGCCTTACCGCCGCCAATCGCTGTTCCCGCGTCCGGCTCACCACCGGTGATCATGCGCGCAACCGTCTTGCCGATGCTGGCGGCCGAGACATAGCGGATCGGTATGACTTCAAGCACCAGAGGCTCGCTCTGGAGCATTTCGAGCCGAACACTCTCACGATCACGCCGCGCCGTCTCCATCTCTAGTTCGCGACGCAGATCCTCGATCGTCATGACGCGCAGTACATCCTCCTCCCACTCATACGCCAAACCCGCCGAAGCAATAATGCTCCGGAACGCATTGTCCCAGGTCACACCGTGGAACGTGAATCCGATGGTTCCCGTAACCCGCGGGCTGATCAGCATATTGATGTCCGCCAGTCGCGCCATCAAACGCAGCAACGTCACAATCTCGACCGTATCCGGCAACTCGAGATTTGTTATCTCCATCGTCGGAAGCTTTCGCTGCAGTGGTCCGGATGCTGACGCGGGCTCGTCAACAGCAGCCACATCAGTCTGCGGCAACGCCACCAATGGCGCCATCGGCACGGCCACCAATGGCTCCCGATACTGGACTTCAACCGTAGCTTCCGCATCCTGCGGATGCGCATCCGCAAACACATAGCCGGACAATAGAACCGCGCTGCATCCGACCATCACCACCACCTGCCACATCTGGTTTTTCATTTTCTTTCTCCTGCTGTTGCCCGTTTCATCAACGGAATCACTTGCCTTTGGCCATAGCGACCAATGCGCAAAACCACATAATCAGGCTCGATTACCTGCACCATGCCGGACTGATCCTGCAGCCGGTCATTCACGCCATACTCCCGGCCATTGATGATCGCGAATCTCCGGCCACCCGCTTGTATGTATCCCGTGTATACATGCGAAGAAACGACCACTTCCTCTAGTTCCGCGGGTGTTGGCGGCGGCGCATCCGCGAAGGGTTGCCCATCCCACTCGTATCGCACGGCCGACAGCACCGTCCGCTCACTCCCCGTTATTTCCGCACCGGTAAGCTTGGCCTGCCAGTCCGCAATGAAAGCCTTGACGCTCGAACTATCATGCTCCGCCACATCCGACCCAGCCGCCAACCCCAAGGCCCAATCATGCAGATAGAAGGCACCGCCCAGTAAAACAACGACAACAGTCACACTCACGATCACGCGCTCTCGGGTTGTCATAACTTCCTCCCATCTCCGTGCATCACTCCAGGGCAAACTTGAATGCAATCTCGATCTCATCCCGATTCTCGCCCCATACCGCAGAAAGACGATCAAACGAAAGCAAGTATGGTTGGCGGATCACATCAGCAAGCAGCGGCCCCAGATCCCGATAACGCCCCTGCACTGGCAGCGATACGCCCAAATAGCGCTGTCCATTCGCCGTCCTGACTTGGAAGCCGATATCGCGCGATTCAAACCCATGCTGCGTAATCATCTTCTGAAGCATATCGGATATGGCCGGCAGGTCTGCCGCCACCAGCGCCTGCGACCCCGACACAACCAGATCACGCTCTTGTGCAATCGCCTCGGCATCAGCCATCAAACGCAGATAAAGCGGATACAGCAATGTCTGCTCCGCCTGGCGTTGTGTCGCGGCATCCAGCCTGGCGTGGACGGCAAGCATCTCGCGCGCAACACGAAACGCACGCACCCCCATCGCCACAACAGCCACTACCAGCACAACGGGCACGATCCAGCGCAAAAACCCCAACGAACTCTGACCGGAAGTTCTCATGGCGTAGCCTCCTGCTGCCGCAATGGCGCGGCACCTCGCAGACCGGCCGAAACGAGCTTTAGCTCGAACGACAGGGATGTGCGGTCCGCATCCGCTACCGTGCGAACCACCTCGGCACTGACAAACAACCGCGAATCCTCCAGACGCAGCGCATATGCAGCCAAAACCGTGCGCTGCTGCTCCGGATCATCTGCAACCCTTCCTCGCAGACGCAAATCCG
>JBLRXB010000093.1:0-8326 GCA_047920915.1 Kiritimatiellia bacterium | reverse complement strand
GAATGGTTGCGCCGCCAGATTGCCGGTACACATACAATCCGGAATCGAAACGCTTGTACTTGCACATTTTGGCATGGCCTTTCAACGCCATTCATCTTCCGGGTATGGACGGCAGGGTCAAGTATGCCCAGTTTTTGCATGATGCAAGTGAGGTCCGGGTCAAAAGTTCTGCGCAGCAGGAGCATGCCAGTCTTTCCGAAAAGAGCGTTGCGGGTGATCTCACAATCCGCATCCCGGTTAACAAGCCGAATGTAGAGATTCCTGTCATTGAACTGTTTTTGCGATAACCTGGACAAGCATTTGGGGTAGCTCGGATCATGCCGATCCCACCGGGTTTGCCCGGTGGTGAAGGAAGTTGATGAGATGTGTCTGCCTCCCCGACGCAACGTTTGTTTCCACCGGGCTAAACCCGGTGCGAAACTTGGTATTTAATCAGAAAGAAAGACAGCATGCAGAGAATACTTTGGTCAGATCAACCGGTGGTTCCTGATTACAGCACGCTAGATACGCCCCGCGATACGGAAAAGCATTGGCAACAATATGCCTATCCAATCGGAAATGGTCGCTTGGGTTGTGCCGCATTTGGTCATCCGGATTTTGAACATATCCAGCTCAATCAGGATTCCGTTTGGGTCGGCAACGAGGATAGCACGGGTGGGTATCAGCCGTTAGGCGATATTTATGTCAAGTTCGGGCATGCTGCTGCTACCGGCTATCGCCGGGAGCTTGATATCGACTGTGCCCTTCAAACCATTCGCTATGTAAGCGCTGGTATCACCTATACCCGCGAATATTTTGCGAGCTATCCAGATCGTGTAATCGTGCTGCGCTTCACGGCAGATCAACCCGGTGCATTGAGCGGGATGATTTCGATGGGCAATGAGCATGATGTTCCGGTAGCTGTGGAGGGCGACACGCTCGTGATGAAAGGCGACACCCGTAACTTCTGGTTGTGGCGTCTCCACCTGGAAGATCCGCAAAAGTTGCAGGCCGATCGCGAATATGCGTCCGATCAGATTATTGCGCTAGACGTTGAAACACGTGTGCGTGTGCTTGCAGATGGTGGCAGTGTGAGTCCTGGTTCGGACACGATCGCTTTTGATGGCTGCAATAGCATTACCCTCATCGTGGCCGCAGATACTAATTACGTTGGGGATCGCAATAAGGGCTGGCGGGGTGAGCATCCGCATGAACGCCTCTGTGCATGGGTAGAAGCTGCATCACAGAAGCCTTGGCAGGAATTGCTGGATGCCCATGTGGTCGATTATAAGGCATTATTCAATCGGGTAGATTTGCAACTGGAATCGGTTGTAGATCGGCCTGCTGACATAAAGACAGAAGAACGCCTGCAACAGTATCAAGCTGCATTCGCGCATGGTGGTATCCCGGAAGATCGAGAACTGGAAGCATTGCTGTACGACTATGCGCGCTACTTGATGATCAGTTGCTCGCGCGCAGGGCAGGGGGGGTTACCGGCCAATCTGCAGGGCATCTGGTGTATGAACAAGCGTCCGCCGTGGCGCTGCGATTTTCATACCGACATCAATGTGCAAATGAATTATTGGTTTACCTCCACATCGAATTTGACGGATTGCTTTATGCCGCTGGCACAATGGATTGATTCTATTCGCGCGGTGCGCAAAGAGGAAACACGCCGTGTTTTGGGGGTCGAGCGCGGTTGGCTCATGCGCTCCGAAAATGGAATTTTCGGAGGATCCACCTGGCATATCCAGAAAGGGGATAGTGCTTGGCTGACCCAGAATCTTTGGGATCACTATACTTTCACGCAGGATAAGGCATACCTTGAAAGGTATGCCTATCCGGTTTTGAAGGAAATCAGCGAGTTCTGGGTCGACCATCTCAAGGAATTGCCCGATGGAACGCTCGTTGCGCCGGAAGGGCGCTCTCCTGAACATGGCCCTGTCGGGGTGGATGGCGTGACGTATGACCAGCAGCTTTGCGCTGAATTGTTTACCAATACCATCGAAGCAGCCCGTACGCTTGGCGTTGATATCGATTTTCAAAAGGAACTGTCTGACAAGCTGAAACGGTTATTGAAACCGCAGATCGGGCACTGGGGACAATTCCAGGAGTGGATGGAGGACATGGATGATCCGAAGGATGATCATCGGCATATCAATCACTTGATTGGCGTGTATCCCGGTAGGCAGATTGATCCGGTAAAGACACCGGAGTGGGCGCAGGCCGCCAAAGTAAGTCTGGTCGCCCGCCGTGACCACGGACAAGGACATCCCGGATGGAGTCGCGTCTGGAAAGCCTGTATGTTTGCGCGGTTGCGGGATGCAGAGGCCGCCTATCATGAGATCGCAGAAACGTTGGCAACCCATATTTATCCCAATCTTTGGGCGGTTCATCCTCCATTCCAGATTGATGCCAATTTCGGCTATGCTGCTGCGGTAAATGAAATGCTGTTGCAAAGTCATACACAAGCGGGTGATGGCACGTATATCATCCATCTCCTGCCAGCCTTGCCGTCGGCTTGGCGGACGGGCTCTGTGAAGGGCCTTCTTGCACGCGGGGGCTTTGCCGTGGATATGCAGTGGGAAAACGGCGAACTTGGCGAAGCTGTGATTCATAATGTATGCAGTTCTTCGGGGGCCTGCATCGTTCGTTATGGCGACACAGAAAGTACGTATCGCATCAGGAAAGACACTCCGCGAATCATCTCGTAAGCGCATAGAATGGAGGACGCATGAAAGCATGGGAACGATTATCGCGCGAAGAAGTTATCAAGGCTGTAGATGGGCAATATCCGGCGCGGATTCCGTTGTGCCGTGCGAAGTGGATCGGGGAAGGTTTTGCGGAGCAATACGGTGACAAGCTGCGGCAGCTTGATTCCATTCAGGATGATGTCGTGCAGGTGTTTGTGCCCAATCCGATAAATTGGAATCGCATGAATCTTTCTTGGGATGTCAAGGAGGGTGGGGCACTGGATACGAGTATTATCTTGGATGACTGGGGAAAACTCGACGAATTTATCGAAAAGATTCCAACTCCGGATGCCTTTCCTGAAATCGAGTTGGCAGCCAAGCATATCGAGAAGGCACGTGCGGAGGGGTATTACGTGCATATTGGGTGGTGGAATCTGTTCTTTGAACGGTTATGGAAGTTACGTGGTATGGAGAATCTGATGTGTGATTTTTACACCGATCCTGAAGATCTGGGTCGGCTTTATGATGCGGTTGCTACGGCATATGTAAAGATGCTGGACGCCGTTTGTTCGATATGTAAACCCGATGGCTTCTTTTCCAGTGATGATCTGGGGCATCAGACGGGGCCGATGATGAGTCCGGACATCTTTCATGAGCAAGTGTTTCCTTTCTACAAGCGTTTTGGCGACTGCATCCATAAGCATGGCATGCATTTCTGGCTGCACAGTTGCGGGAATAATCTACCCTTGATGGAAGACCTCATCGCGGCTGGTGTATCGGTCTTTCATCCTGTCCAGAAGTTTACCATGGATGAAGCCGCCACCATGGAACAATTCGGGGGGCGCATTACATTTCTGGCAGGGATAGACGTGCAGCACACCTTGCAGGAGAAAACGCCTGAAGAAGTCCGCGCAGAAGTCCGCTTTCTCATCGACACTTTTGATCGGCCGGAAGGGCGTATGTGTATCGCGGCCGGTAATGGCATTGTTGGCGGTACACCTCTTGAAAATGTTCTGGCTTATCTGGAGGAAGCTGTTTCTTACGGTGCCAAGCATCGGGCGAACATGAATGCCATGCGGGAATAGTTCGCGCACTGCCGCTTTCTGCTTGTTTTGGATGCAGAAAGCAGGTACATTCCCCGCATTCGAATCCGAATGCAGGAGAGGTGGCTGAGTGGCTTAAAGCAGCGGTTTGCTAAACCGCCGTAGTGCGTTAAGCGCTACCGGGGGTTCGAATCCCCCCCTCTCCGCCAGTCTTCGTTCGCAGCGTAGCGGAGAACGAAGACTGCCCGGCGTAGTTCCGCCACAAGCGGAACGTAGACGGGCCGGGTTGATGATTGCCGCTGCGAACTACGCCTGGCACGACAGTCATGGTACAATTCTTCTACGTATATGTGATCGACAGCCTATCCAGGCCGGGGCAGTATTATATCGGTTTTACCGAGAATCTCGAAGATCGATTAAAGCATCACAATGCCGGTGCTGTACCCAGCACAAAGCTTTACCGCCCGTGGACATATCGGACATGCACAGCATTCAAGGATAGACAGCGCGCGCTAGACTTTGAACGCTACTTGAAAACCCATTCCGGACGGGCTTTTCTTGCAAAGCATTTGTGATGCTCGTTCGCAGCGTAGCGGAGAACGAAGACTGACGGAATCTCCTTACGGGGAAGAACTACGCCAACCACGCCGGGACCCGGCATATATCGCGCGCCGCGATAGCGGCGCGCGTGGGGACGTGGACGGCCCCGGCGTCCCCGATGAAATCAGGAATAGACCAGATGCACAACTGCCGGACGATTTTGATAGTTTCGCATGAGCGGGCTTGCGTCATTCGTCTGCATGTGTTCTATTACTTTCCTTTATGGTAGGATAACATGTTAGCAGGAGGCGCGATGAAGAGGGCTTTGATTACAGGGATTACAGGCCAGGATGGTTCTTATCTGGCAGAATTGTTGCTACATAAGGGATACAAGGTTTACGGGATGGTGCGCCGCGCCAGCACAGAGACGTTTTCCCGTATTGCCCATATCAAGGATAAGATCGAGTTGCGGCAGGCCGATTTGCTGGATGAACTCTCCTTGATAAAACTCATGGAAGAAGTGCATCCAGATGAAATTTATAATCTGGCAGCGATGTCTTTTGTTCCGACGTCATGGGATCAACCTATTTTGACGAGTGAGTTTACGGCGACAGGTGTCGTCCGGGTACTGGAGGCCATGCGGCGCGTATGCCCCAAAGCAAAATTCTACCAGGCTTCGAGCAGTGAGATGTTCGGCAAGGTGCGCGAGGTGCCACAAACGGAGGATACGCCTTTTTATCCGCGCAGTCCGTATGGCGTATCAAAAGCATTCGGGCACTACATAACCGTGAATTACCGCGAAAGTTACAGCTTGTTTGCGGTCTCCGGGATTTTGTTCAATCACGAGAGTCCACGACGCGGGATGGAGTTTGTAACGCGGAAGGTTACGCATGGAGTCGCGGCGATCAAGCTGGGACTTTCCGATGAGTTGCGGATGGGGAATCTGGATGCCCGGCGCGACTGGGGATTTGCCGGTGATTATGTTGAGGCCATGTGGCTCATGCTGCAGCAGGATAAGCCGGATGATTTTGTGATTGCGACGGGCGTCGATCACTCGGTCCGCGATTTGGTTGTGAATGCTTTTGATCACGTCGGGCTGGATTGGGAAAAGTATGTAAAGATCGATCCTGCCTTCATTCGCCCGGCCGAGGTGGATTTGTTGCTAGGCGATGCCACCAAGGCTAAGGATGTATTAGGTTGGGAGCCCAAGACTGACTTCAAGGGGCTTGTTGAAATGATGGTGGATGCGGATCTGGCACGCTTGGAGGCGATTCAGGCGGGGCGGACAATTGCGGGATAAAACGATCATGCAGGTACTGGTTACAGGTGCAGCAGGTTTTGCCGGGCGTCATGCCTGCCAGGAACTAGCGGCCCACGGCTATCGCGTGATCGGTGCGGATCGCGTGTTGCCCGATGCGGAACTTCCGGCGGTTGCGTCCTGGGTGCAGCTGGATATTACCGATCCAAGGGCGTGTAGAGAAGTGCTTGCTGCGCACAAACCGGATGCTTGTCTCCATATGGCCGGAATTGCTTTTGTCCCCAATGCAGATGCGGCTGCGGACCGGGTGTTTCTGATCAATACAGTAGGCACACTGCACATTCTGGATGCGGCACTCGCGGAATGTCCGAAGATGCGGACACTGGTTGTAACGACTTCGGAAGTTTATGGGGATGATGGTAGCGGCACCGGTATGCCCTTGCGAGAGGATACCCCGCTGGCACCACGCAATTTGTATGGGATCAGCAAGGCTGCCGCCGATCAGTGTGCGCTTCTGTATGCCCGGACACGAGATTTGGATGTGCTGACGGCTCGCCCGTCGAATCATACCGGGCCAGGGCAACGGCCACCGTTTGTCGTGCCGGCGTTTATCGAGCGGTTACTGGCCCTGCGAGCTTGCAGCGGCGGGAAAATCAAAGTTGGCAATCTGGATAGTCGGCGGCGTTTTCTGGATGTTCGCGATGTGGTGCGTGCGTACCGCTTGTTGCTTGAAAAAGGACGCTCGGGAGAAGCATATAATATCAGTACAGATGTCTCTTTGCGCATTGGTGCAGTACTGGACCTATTAGTCGAGAAAACAGGCGTTGCCGTCGAAACCGAAATAGATCCGGCTTTTTTCCGTCCAACCGATGCGACTGCCGCTCTTGATTTGTCGAAAATCAAACGCGATTGCGGTTGGGGCACTGCTTATGACTTATCAGCAACACTGGATGCCATGCTGGAAGAGGCGGGGGCGATTGGCAAGCAGAGGATGAAGCAGGATCCTTTGCCAGGCGTACTTTGACAAGAGAGCACTGCGTTGGTCTGCAGAATCAATCCAACAACTGATGCAAGGCCCATGCCGCGTGCCCGCATTTTGGTCGTGTAGAATGGGTCGAAGATCATGGGTAAATCGCCCAATGCAATTCCCTTGCCTGAATCTTCGATTTCACAGCATATATATGTTTTGGTCTGATCAAGGCAGCCCAGCATGAAGGGTCCAGTCAAACAGGCCCCTTCATCGCAATTCGCTACCGAAATACAGATTTGCTGTTGCGCCCCATCAAGTGCTTCGCAAGCGTTCTGCAAGATGGCCTCCAGAGCCTCCCGCAACAAATCGTGATTGGTTAATGCGTAAAGTTTACCGGCGCAGGAGCCCTGCCATTTGAATGTGATGCGTGCGTGCTGCGGATCTGTGCTTACATGGGTCAAAGCATCTTCAATAACGTTGCGAACATTGACGGGTGCAATCTCCACCACGGCATTTCGTGTGTATAACGTTAGTGTCTTTGCCAGGTCTTGGATACGGTTGATGGATTGCTGCAGATAGTCGAGATGCTCGGCATTGCTTTTGGCCTGTCGCAGCTTCAATGCCTTGACGTTGCTACGAATTGCCCCAAGTGTATTGTGCAGCTCGTGAATGATGCCACCAGCTAGTCCGGCGATGCAGGAAATACGTTGCGAGCAAGTCCGGCTGGCGCTGCATTCATTCGCGTGGTTCATGTCACTTCCGATTGTATGGGGATCAGACGGAATCGCTGTTGATTTGGGCGGAACGGCGCAAGTACGGCCAGTACTGACGTGTGTATATGAACAACGTCATAATGGTAAGCACCAGTGTGAGAGCGACAAATGCATAGGCGATCGAAGGATGGATAAGTCTGTTAAATGGGGCAGGGGCTTCCATGACGTAGTACACGATACAAATCATGGGAAAATTCAGTGCTGTACGAAGTTTGCCTGACCAGTTGGCCTTACCGTCGGCCTGATACATGGAACCGATTGAGCGGAGGAATGTCACCCACTGATCACGAGCCAGGAAGATCAGGGTCAGCAAGAGCATGGCACTGGCGAGGTGGTGATGTTGCGGGTTCAGCGCCATGATATAAACGAGCAGGGGTAGTGAGGCTAGATAGAAGAACTTATCCATGAGTGGATCGACATGGGCACCGAAGGTCGTTACGACGCCAAACTTGCGGGCGTAGTATCCGTCGAAAAGATCGGTGAGCGCCGATAGAACCAGCGCAAGAAAGGTAATCCAGAATAGCCATGCAAGTGGATAATAGGAGTGGACAATGGCTCCGGCGAAAAAGAGCAGAACAAGCGGGAACCGCACAAATGTGAGGAACGTAACAAATGCCAGCTTGTGTTTCTTGCTCATGCGTGCCCCATTTCCTGTAAGATAAGGTGTGGCGGATGGTCTCTCAATCCGCCACACCCACAATGTTCGTCGCGTATTTATGCGCCCAGCTGGTATCGGCTGAACCGGTTAATCGTGAACGTATCGCCAATCTCTTTGCCCACGCTGGCGAGAAGGTCGGTTATGCTCATTTTGGGTTCTTTTACAAATGGCTGATTCACCAGACATACATCCGAATAAAATTTGTTGATTTTGCCATCAACAATTTTGTCGACAATGTTTGCCGGTTTACCCTCTACCTGCTTGGCGTAAATTTTACGTTCCTCGTCCAGCACATCTGCGGGCACTTCGGCAGAAGTAAGGTATGTTGGTGCTGCGGCTGCAATATGCAACGTCAGGTCCTTTACCAGATCGATGAATGCAGGGTTTTCAATGCTGGATTGGTTCTGGCAGG
>JBLRXB010000092.1:0-8502 GCA_047920915.1 Kiritimatiellia bacterium | reverse complement strand
CTCGACTATCGAGTACTTGCGCTAAACGCTATGCGGACCTTGTGATCCAGACACAAGCAAGAGCGACTCAAATACGAGAAACGCGACCAAATGAGGTGCAAACAAAAAATACGAGATGCGTTTGCCCTGGTATTCGTAAAACGCGAGAAGTGGTACGAGGGACGTTTATTTTGTTAGCAGAATAGAAACGCTGCGTGCAGTGCATGGGATGATGCGGGGTTGACGGGGGAGAGAGATTTAGGGCAAGGTTTCCCTGTATTTTGAATGAGGAGTTTATATGCATGCAGTGGTGAAAGCTTGTGTGGAGGATGCGGGGAATCTAGCGCAGGCACTCGGGGTTGGACGGGTGGTGGGGCAGATTTATGCTTATTTATATTTTTCGGAGGAGCCGAAGGGCTTGGCTGATCTGCAGACGGATTTAAAGATCAGTAAGGGCAGTGCCAGCATGTGTGTGCGGCAGCTCGAGCAGTGGGATGCGGTACGCAAGGTTCATGTGGCGGGCGATCGTAAGGACTATTATACGGCAAATGCCTGGTTTGGGCGTGTTTTGAAGAATGTGTTGACGGATCAGGTTAATAAGCGATTTGTGGATCGGGCGGCGTTTTATGCGCAACTTGATGGCATGCTGGATGCGGATGTGCAAGCAGGGCAAGATTGTGCGTTCTTGCGGGAACGGGTGACACATATTCAGACGTTTGAGGAAAAGGCGCGCAAGATGTGGAGTAATCCTTTGGTGCAGCATTTTTTCAAATAACCGATGAGAGGGAAGCGGGTGGAAGCGAGCGCAACATTAGCTGCCAGCGAAATGGAACAGGTGATCGGCTCCAGGGATCCGGTTTTGTTCCGGCGTTTGTGTGCCTCGGCACATCCTGCTGGCATTGCTGAAGTGCTTCGTGGATTAAATGATCCGCACGAGGTCTGGGATTTGCTGCAGCACGCTCCCGTTGAGCCAAGGGCCGAGATTTTCAGTCACCTGCCTGAGGACACGCAGCTTGAGATCATGGAGGCATTGCCGCGGTTGGCAATTGCAGGGTTGATGACGGAGATGTCTCCGGATGACCGTGCCGATTTGTTCAAGCAGCTTCCCGAGAGTGTGCAGGAAGCTATTCTTCCGAGCATGGCACAGGCCGAACGCGAGGATATCCGTCGTCTGGCTTCTTATGAAGAAGGCACGGTTGGTGCTGTAATGACCTCGGACTATGCGACGCTGGAGCCTGTTTTCACGGTAAAACAAGCGATTGAGCATCTTCGTCAGGCCGCACCGGACCGTGAGACCATCTACAACGCGTATGTAGTGGACAAGGAGCGCAAGCTGGTTGGTTTTGTGACGTTAAAGAATTTGATTCTTGCTCAACCAAACGAACTCATATCATCGATCATGCAGTGCGATTACATTTACGCGAGCGTGGATGAGGATCAGGAGACTGCGGCGCGGCGTTTACAAAAGTATGATTTGATTGCGATGCCTGTGGTGGATCAAAACGAAACATTGGTTGGTATTATTACGCACGATGATGCTTTTGACGTGCTGGTTCAGGAGCAGCAGGAGGATCTTGAAAAACTTTTTGCGATTGGCGGTTCTCATGAGGCTGGGATCTATTTGCGAAAGTCGCCCTGGGAGCATTTTCGGGGTCGCGTGTTGTGGGTGATTGGTCTTGCTGGATTGGGCTTGGTGTCGGGGCAGATTGTCAAGAACGCCACCGAATTTCTTGTGGCAATTCCGATATTGACGGTTTTCATGCCGATGTTGGCTGCAACGGGTGGCAACACGGGCAGCCAGTCGACAACGCTCGTGATTCGCGCGTTGGCGATGCAGGAAATCCGACCGAAGGATATTTTGCGCGTGCTCTGGAAAGAGCTGCGAGTGGGTTTATTGCTATCTGCTATACTTGGTTTGACGGCGTATTCGCGTGTGATGTTGCAAAGTGCTGGCCGGGGTCTCCCGGCCGACGGGCCTTCTTTACTTTTGATTGGTGCGGCGATAGCCCTTGCATTGGGACTGCAGGTGGTATCCTCGACATTGCTGGGGGCTTTTTTGCCGATTGTGGCGGCACGTTTGAAGGTGGATCCCGCCGTGGTGGCGAGTCCCTCACTGACTACGATTGTGGATATCACGGGGTTGCTGATTTATTTTGGTGTTGCGGGGGCGATGCTAGGAGGTTTTGTGGCATGAGTCATGTGGCTACCGAACATCTGGATCGTCCGCAAGTAAACGCCTTGGATCTACATGCGATGATTCTGAAGCAGCGCGTGGAGGAAATGCGCGCCTTTTGCACTGATACGCATCCGGCGGGTGTTGCTGAAGTACTGCAGCGTTTGGCACCAGCCCAAATCTGGGGTGTATTGCAGACCGTCGAGGCGGATTTGCGCGCGGATATCTATAGTCATCTGGATGAAAGTGCGCAGGTTGATCTGATGCTTCAGTTGGACCGCAAGTCGGCGGCAAAGTTGCTTACGGATATGCCGCCGGATGATCGCGCCGATCTTTTCAAGCGCTTGCCGGAGGATCAGCGAACGGGGATTTTGCCAGCGATGGCACAGGCAGAGCGTGAGGACATCCGGCGTCTGGCTTCGTACAAGGAGGGTACCGTTGGTTCGATGATGACTTCGGACTACGCTATGCTGGAGGCTGGCATTACTGTGACCGAGGCTATTGATAAGCTGCGGATGGCAGCTCCGGACCGTGAGACAATTTATTATGCCTATGTTGTGGATGCAAATCGTCACCTGATCGGGTTTGTATCGTTGCGGGAGTTGATATTGGCATTGCCGCATCGACGTGTCGACGACATCATGCACACGGATGCCGCCTTTGCAAAAGTAGATGAGGATCAAGAGACGGCGGCGCGTCGTTTGCAGAAGTATGATTTGATTGCCTTGCCGATTGTGGATGCCAGTGATGTGCTTGTTGGTATTTTGACCCATGATGATGCTTTCGATATTCTGGTGCAGGAGCAACAGGAGGACTTGGAAAAACTGGTGGCTATTGGTGGCACGCATGAGGCTGGTGTTTATATGAAGACAACGCCATGGCGCCATTTTCGTAATCGCGTATGGTGGGTTGTCGGTTTAGCGGCGGTCGGCCTGCTTTCGGGGCAGATTGTGCATCACTATGAGGATCTCATTGAGAAGTACATCATACTTGCGATGTTCCTGCCTTTGCTTGCAGATGCCGGTGGTAATACGGGGAGTCAGTCGGCCACACTCGTGATTCGCGCATTGGCGCTGGGAGAGGTGCGGATGCGTGATATCTGGCGCGTGATTTCCAAGGAGGCTATGGTTGCTGCCATGCTGGGGCTTGTGTTGGGGAGTGTCGCGTTTTTACGGATTGTTCTGCTGCCGGGTGCGCTGCCTGATGGCATGGGTGCGGTTCGAATTGCGTACGCTGTTGCACTTGCGCTTACGCTTCAGGTTATATCTGCCACCTTGCTGGGGGCTTTGCTTCCTTTGGCGGCTTCGCGATTCAAACTTGATCCGGCCGTGGTGGCGAGTCCGGCATTGACAACGGCTGTGGATGTGACGGGGCTGCTGATTTACTTCGGTTGCGCCAGTTTGATTTTGGGAATGTAGGGAAAATGCTGAAAAGCTGAAAAGCTGAGGGCGAAAGAAAATTTGCTTGTTCTTTTATTTTAGCATTTCAGCTTTTTAGCGTTTCAGTTTTTGGTAGCCGGGCGCATGCGCATGATTTCGGCGGCGGGGCGGCCGGCTCGCAGGAGTTGGGCCATTTGTTGCATGTAGGGATCGATGTGTGTCATGAAGTATCGATACCCCTCGCACAGCCAGTTCAAGCCGGGTTCACCGGATTCCGTTTTCAGGAACCGATGCTTGGGGCATTCGCCATGGCAGGCAAAGAGGAAGTGGCATTGGCGGCATTGGGTGGGCAGATCCGTTTTTTTCTTCTGGCCAAACTCGCGCTGTTCAGGTGTACCGATCATCGCGGTTAGCGGGGTTTCGTGGATGTTGCCGAGATGGAATTCGGGGTACACGAAGTGGTCGCAGGCATAGACATCGCCATTGTGTTCCATAACCAAGGCATCGCCACAGGTTTCGCCGAAAATACATAGGGGGGGATTCATGCCCATCCAGGCACCTAGCATGACATCAAAGATCTGGACAAAGATGTGGCCGACATCTTTTTGTACCCAACAATCAAAAACGGTGCACAAGAATTTTCCGAACTGCAAAGGTTCGACTGTCCAGGGCATCACACGGGGATCGGTGTCGTCGTCGGCCAAATCGGGAGGAATGTCAAGTTTGAGGCCGAGTTTCATTGCTGCTTCACTTGGTTTGCGTTCGATAATGGGAATAAACTGCATGAAGGTTGTGCCGGCTGATTTGAGGAATGTGTATATCTCGCGGGCGTGCGGTGCGCTTTGGCGCGTTACGCATGTGAGGGTGTTGAATTCCACACCATGGCATTTGAAGCGCTTGAGGGTTTTCATGACTTGGTCGAAAGAGGGTTTGCCGCCGCGGTTGACGCGGAAGCGGTCATGAATGTGGCGTGGGCCATCCAGGCTAAGGCCCACGAGGAAGTTTTCGCGTTTGAGAAATTTACACCAGTCGTTGTCGAGCAAGATGCCATTGGTTTGAAAGGCATTATGGACGGGTCTTCCGCCGGCATATTGTTTCTGCAGTGCGACGGCTTTTTCGAAGAAGGCAATGCCCATCAGGCTCGGTTCGCCGCCTTGCCATGCAAAGGTGAGTTCGGGTGTATTTTGGGATTCGCAATATTGCCGGATATATTGTTCCAGCGTTTCTTCCGACATGCGGTGTTTGGTTTCGCTTTTGTAGAGCGCTTCCTTTTCCAAATAAAAGCAGTACCGGCAGTTGAGGTTGCAGTCCGGTCCGGCGGGCTTGGTCATGAGATGAAAGGGTGGATGGGGGGTGATCATAATGTTTTGGTAGGTAGGTGTAGTGAAACTAGGGCTTGTGTGAAAAGAGGACGGTAAAACAATATCCAGTTTCCAACAAGGACTTTCCCATTTGCGCTGTGCACATGGACCACCACTTTCGCTTGCGGTGGATAAGATGCGGGAACGGTCGGGGCGTGTGCCAAAGAGGTGACCTGATTGACCATATTGACCCGATTGACGGTTCTCAAGTCTGTAGGGTTCTGTCTGATTCCGGGGCGAGGCAGCGGGGGGCCGCGAATTGGATGGCGAGTGCGCCGAGTGGAGCGGTTATGATGATGCTCAAGACGGCGAGAGCCAGAATGGTTTCGCCAGCTGCGGTAGGCAAGCCACTGGCTTGCATCGCGAGAAGGGGGGATGCGCCGATGGCAGCTTGTACGGTTGCCTTGGGAGCATAGGCCAGTATGACAAACAGACGTTCCTTTCGATTGAGGTTGCTATGCAGCAAGCATAAGGCTACGCCGCCGCTCCTGGCGACCAAGCCGCCGGCGAGGATGGCGAGGCCAGCCAGACCGGCTTGCCAGGCGACACCGATATCGACTTGGGCGCCAACCAGTGAGAAGAGGATGATTTCGGCGAAGATCCAGATTTTGGCGAGTTTGGCGGATAGTTCATGTGCCATCTGCTCGCGCTTTTCGAGTATGATAAAACCGACTGCCATAGTGGCAACGAGCCCCGAAAAGGGTACAATTCCTTCCAGTAGATCTTGCAGACGGATGAGCAGGGTTGCCGAGGCGATGAGGATGAGAACGCGCTTCGTAGCGCGCGGATTAAAATGATCGCACAATTTGTAGATGGCGATTCCCGACAGCAGTCCCATGGCACTGCCGCCGAGCAAGGAGACGGGAATGGTTGCAAATTGCCGCAGTGGGCTGGCGGTCGAATGGCCGAGATATAGGCTAAGAGCAATGCTATGTGCGACAATTACAAAAACATCGTCGATGGAAGCTGCCGCCATTATCATGGCAGGAATACCTTTGTCGGCTCCGCGATTGTGATCCATGAGTTTGATCATGGCGGGTACGACGACAGCGGGAGATACGGCCGCAAGTATCGTGCCCAGCAGGGCCGCCTCCCTGTATGATAAATCAAGAAAGCGGGGCGCTAGGCAGGTAATGGCTCCCATTTCGAATAGCGCGGGTACAAAGGCGAGTAGTAGAACGCGGCCACCGTTGCCGTGCAGGGTCTCCCGTGTAAGTTTGAGGCCCGAGCGCAAGAGAATCACGATAAGGGCGATTAGCCGCAGATCCGGACTGACCGCCATCAGCGAGGGGGCCATGGCATTGATCGCATGCGGACCGAGAAGTATGCCGACTAAGAGCATGCCGATTAATCCCGGCAGTCTGAGACGGCGAAATATCCAGTCCGCGAGCAGGCAAAGTATCAATATCTCTGCGATGCTAAATGCCATAGCCTTATGAATCAGACTCCGCTGAAAGCGGAGAATCCGCCATCGATGGGAATGACGGTGCCGGTTACAAATCCGGCCGCCTCATCAGAAAGCAACCAGAGTACGGCGCCGAGCAAATCTTGCGGGTCGCCGTAGCGTCCCATGGGGGTCTGTGAGATGATGGTTTGTCCGCGCTCTGTCAGGGAACCATCCGGGTTTGTCAGGAGGCTGCGGTTCTGGTCGGTCAGGAAAAAACCTGGTGCAATCGCATTTACGCGGACACCGACCTTGGAAAAGTGCACAGCCAGCCACTGGGTAAAGTTGCTGACGGCGGCTTTGGCACCACTGTAGGCTGGAATTTTGGTAAGAGGCGTGAAGGCATTCATGGATGAAACATTGAGAATGCAGCCCTTGCCATTTTCTGCCATGGCGCGTGCGAATACCTGTGTGGGCAGCAGTGTACCGAGGAAGTTCAGGTTGAATACAAATTCAATGCCTTTGGGGTCGAGATCGAAAAACGTTGTTAGTCCTTCTACCTGGCTCTTAAGATCTTCCGGGAACAGATAGGGTTTCGATGTTGTTCCTTTGGGGTGATTTCCGCCAGCACCATTGACGAGAATATCCGTGGTTCCGAGCTTCTCTTCTACCGTGCGACGTGCTTGTTCCAGGCTTTCCTTTTCAAGGACGTTACAGGCGACGCCGATGGCCTGCCCGCCCGCCGCATTGATTGCTGCCGCCACTTTATCGGCGGCCTCCTGACGAAGGTCTGCAACGGCAACCTTGGCACCTGATTCGGCCAACGCATGGGCGATGATTCCGCACAGTACGCCGCCGCCACCGGTTACAACTGCAACATGCCCGTTTAAATCGACATTGAATGATTTCATGTTATTTTCCATATTTTAGCTCCTTAATCGAAGATTGTTTGAGTAACTGAGTCGAACATTTGTTTATGAGGTTTGTAACATGTTGGTGCGCATGGTGTTCAGTGTTCAGCGAAGCTGGCTAGACATTGGACTTTGAACGAGGGAAGAGACTAAGCCGTTCTAGCAAAGCATAGAATTAGCAGACAATTCGTTTACTGATGGCATCGTATTTTGGGATGGTTTCATCATAGGTCGCTAGCATGCAATTTGCAGTGACTGCGGTAGCAATAATAAAGCGATCTGCCGGATCACGGTGTATGTCTGGAAGCATGGCAGACGTGATGGCAATTTCCGAACTGATCTTGATCACTTCAACACCGGAATCTTGCAAGGCCATCTGAATCCATTTATCCAGTTCAACAGATAATGCAAGCTTGCCATTCTTGATGAGATAAGCGACCTCCCAGCACGATATTGCCGATACCGCAAGATAGTCTGCCTGCTCAATCTGATCAATCACGGAGCGCCCGAGCGGCTGATCTTCAGAAAGCCAACGAACCCATATATGTGTATCAAGCAGCAATCTCATTGCAAGGCCTTCCAGTCGGCAGGCGGAACCACTGGCGACATGATATCACCCGTAATTCTTGTGCCAGCAAGTCCCATAGCTGGCTTTCGACGGTGCTCGACCGATCGATGCTCAATATGAACATTAAGAAAATTAATATCTTTCAAGAAACGAAAGACATCTTCCGCTTTTCTTTCATCCTGTACTTCAACAAGAATCGTTGTCATGGCAACCTCCCAAATATGTGTCCGAATATATAGTTTTAAGCCGCGATTGTCGAGAAAACTTGAGAATACACGATAAACTAGGTTGGCGGTTGGTAAAACGGCTACGCGGCCATACTCGGCGAATACGTGCTGACGGAGGCGTCGATGAATTCTCCGATCTCGTGTCAGATGGGGACAGACACATTATCGCCTTCCCCTTTTCGTGTATTTCGTAGTTCCCCATCCCCACTGGGGACAGACACATTATCCGGCATACAGGCGCGCTCGCGCACCGTCGATTATGCACCCTGCATCGCCGATCGAGCCTCAATATTCAATTCATATTGAACATCTTAACCCAAATGAAAAAGCCTGCCAATCAAAAAGAATCAGGCGCTAGCCCAGGGGAATCAGACTGAAGATCCTCCTTCGCTAAAGCTTCCTCCTTCGGTACTACGGCGGACTAGACGGCGGACATGCTAAAGACTGAAGACTGAAGACTGAAGACCTTGCTCCGCTTGCTCTGCACGAGAGGAGGCGAAGCCTCCCAAAAAGTCTGTAG
>JBLRXB010000091.1:0-8619 GCA_047920915.1 Kiritimatiellia bacterium | reverse complement strand
CTTTGAATCCGGAGCACCATCGGTGCCGGTGGTCGAAATGGTACACTTTGACGCCATCTCCAGGCACCTGCGTACCGACTGACGATGAATCCCCAGCTCCCTGGCTATGCGGCGATTACTCCACCCCTTTGCGCTCAGCGCTCTTATCGACTCTAACATACTCATCCCAAGGGTATTGCTCACATCGCCGCCTTTCTGATTAATGAAAGACGAAAATATAAGCGATTTTTAACCTTTAGGGTGGTACATTTTGAAGTGACCAGGGGTGGTACACTTTAACTGACCGCTGACACCATAACCAGGTGATTTGCCACTGTATACTGCTGTGGAGGCCTGGTAAGCAGAAAATTCCTTGCTGCGCCCGCCGCAACGATCGGTAAAGGAGGATGAGAGCGACTTCCCACGATCGATTGAGGTTGGAATATCCGCTAATGCGGAAATTATCGTATTTCTCTGGCGTTGCATCCCAATAAGGGATGTGCCATACTTTCCAGCTATGAAATGTACGATACTACCTTCTTTGTTAGCGGCGGATCCGGGACATTTGGCCGAGGGTGCCGCCCGGGCTGAGGCTGCGGGAGCAGATGCACTGCATCTCGATATTATGGATGGGCATTTTGTCCCGAACATCAGCATGGGGCCAGCCGTGGTTTCGATGTGTTCGCGAACCATTGCCATACCGCGCAATGTGCACCTGATGCTGACGCATCCGGATCAATATGTGGACGCATTCGCCAAAGCCGGAACGGATACGCTGCTCATCCATATTGAAGCAAGCTGCGATGTCCCTGCAACGTTGGAGCAGATCCGTCGTGCGGGGATGAAGCCAGGCATTACCTTGAACCCGGGCACCGCTGCTGAAGCCATATTCCCGGTTCTGGACCAGATTGACGAGGTGTTGGTCATGACGGTGCGTCCGGGATATGGCGGGCAAGCCTTCATGCCTCAGCCGCTGGAAGCGATTCGTGCGATTCGCGCACGCTGTGCGGCAACACAGCACATGCAGAACATGACGATCATGGTGGACGGGGGCATTAATGCCGAAACGGCGGTGCAATGTGCGGCGGCAGGTGCCAATGCCTTTGTGGCCGGAACGTATCTGTATGCCGCCGCCAACATGGCCGCCTCGATAACCGATTTACGTGAACGCACAACCGCAGCGTATCAAGCACACTGGAGCAATGCGAAAAGATGATGGCACCTGAATTCACACGAAACTTTTGTATTATTGCACATATTGATCATGGGAAATCGACATTGGCAGATCGTATGCTCGAGATGACGCACACGGTGGAAGATCGTTTAATGCGCGAGCAATTACTCGACAACATGGATTTGGAGCGTGAACGAGGGATCACGATCAAGTCGCACCCTGTGACGATGCGCTATGAGTCGGAGTCCGGTCAAATCTATGAATACAACTTGATTGATACACCGGGACATGTCGACTTCACCTACGAGGTTTCACGCAGTATGGCTGCGTGCGAAGGCGCGATTCTGGTCGTCGATGCCGCCCAGGGCGTCGAGGCCCAAACGGTTGCCAACACCTATTTGGCGATTGAGCGCGGGCTGGAGATCATCCCGGTATTGAATAAAGTGGATTTACCCAATGCGGATCCTGATGCCGTCGCACAGCAAATCGAGGATATTCTAGGGATCGATACCAGCGATGGATTGCGCATCAGTGCCAAGACGGGGGAGGGGATCCGCGCGGTCATGGAGGCTGTGATCAAGCATGTACCCGCACCAACCGGAAATCGGGATCCCAAAATAGCACCAAGGGCACTGGTGTTTGACTCTTTCTATGATGCGTTTCGTGGCGTGGTTACGTATGTGCGTGTCAAGGACGGCCAGCTCAAGGCTGGTGACTCCGTGCGGTTGATGTCGACGGGGGCAGTCACGCAGCTTAAAGAGGTGGGTATCTTTTCCCCCAAGCAAGTTCTCCAGAAGGTTTTGTACGCGGGACAAGTCGGGTATCTGATCGGCACGTTAAAAACGCCGGCGGATATACAGGTAGGAGATACTGTGACGCTCGACAAAACGCCTGCCAAGGAGGCGTTACCCGGGTTTTCGCCGGTCAAGTCAATGGTGTTCAGCGGGTTGTATCCCATCGATACGGGCGATTATGAAAAATGCCGGCAGAGTCTGGATAAGCTTGCCTTGAATGATGCTGCTTTCACGTATCATTCCGAAAGTTCAACCGCACTTGGGTTTGGCTTTCGGTGCGGATTTCTGGGATTATTGCATATGGAGGTAATCCAGGAACGCCTGCGTCGCGAATTTGATCTGGATATCATCAGCACGCATCCCGGGGTGGTATATCGCGTACATACCCGCGACGGCAAGATGCAGGAAATCGATAATCCTGTTTTCTTGCCAGATCCAAGTCGGATTGAACACATCGAGGAGCCGATCATTCATGCTTTTATTATTTGCCTGAATGAGCACATTGGAGAATTACTGCGACTTATTATGGAGCGGCGCGGTGAGGTCACCAAGACAGATTCAATCGATACCGCCCGTGTGATGCTAACGTGCACCATGCCGCTGAATGAAATCCTCACGGATTTTCATGATAATCTCAAGAGCGCAACCAAAGGGTATGCATCGATGGATTATGAGCACGCCGGGTACCAGACCAGTCCCATTGTGAAGATGGAGATTCTTTTGAACGCGGAACCCGTTGATGCTTTTGCGACACTGGTGCACAAGGATAAAGCAGTGGAGCGGGGGAGGCAAATCTGTAAAGCGTTGTCAGATGCCATCCCGCCGCATCAGTTCACCATTCCCGTGCAGGCGGCGCTTGGGCGCACCATTATTGCGCGTGAAACCATACGCGCCTTTCGTAAGGATGTGACGGCGAAACTGTATGGTGGAGATGTAACGCGCAAGATGAAACTGCTCGAAAAGCAAAAAGCGGGTAAAAAGAAAATGAAGCAATTCGGCAAAGTTAACGTGCCGCAAACGGCCTTTATTTCTGTTTTAAAAACAAATACGAACTGAGAAGCCATGTTTATTCAGAAAATCATTCGGCAACGTAATCTCAAGCGCAAGGCGCGCGAGTGCCTTCATCATGCCAAGCACCATTTGTATATGCGGGAAGATTTACTCACGGCCGAACACGTTGAAGCGACGCGTTCGCGGATCGAAAAGCTGCAGCAATGCATCCGCAACAAGCAGTGGGATGCCGTTGAATCGGCCTGCGAGGCCGCGATCCAGCAGACTAATACCATCAAATGCTCGCGCGTTAAGAGCAGTCTGGTTGAAAACATTGAGATGCTTGTTGTGGCGATCGCGGTGGCGATGGGATTACGGGCTTACTTCCTGCAACCCTTTAAGATTCCAACCGGTTCCATGCAGCCCACCCTCAATGGGATCACGGCTGTAACCACCGAGCCCGCGTGGAGCGACCGTCAACCTTTCAAGATCGGGCGTTTTCTCTTGCGAGGGGAGTGGCATCGTGAAGTCCGAGCAAAGGCATCGGGCGAGCTTGGCAAACCGATTGGGGAGCATCCCCGCGATCCGTCACTGATACTATTCCGTATTGCTGGCCAGATACACCGGATTCCGCGCGATGTACTAGTCGGCGACTCTGCGGGAAATCTGCTACCACCGTTTCACGCCAATCGAAATGTTAGACAGGGCGAAATTCTGTGGGCCGGCCGAACCCAGATGGGCGACCACTTGTTCGTGAATAAGGTGATCTGGAACTTCCGCAAGCCACAGCGCGATGAAGTGATGGTCTTTACTACAGATAATATTCATGACTTGGAACCCGGAACGCATTACATCAAACGTATGGTTGGCATGCCTGGAGAACGCGTTTCTATCCGGCCACCTTACCTGATGGTCAATGGTGAGCCTGTTTCCGGGTACTTCGGTATCGATCGTGTAACGGCAGCAATCAAGGGATACGACGGATTTCATCTAGCTGGCGAAATGCATGCCCCGCAGCGTGTTTTGCAACTGGACGGCAAGCAGTACTTTGCATTAGGCGACAATACCCGCAATAGTCGCGACAGTCGCTACTGGGGGGCTGTGCCCAGGGAAAATCTCGTGGGACCGGCTGTGTTTGTATATTGGCCGCTGACACACCGTTGGGGCCGCATCCGCTAACCTTGTAACTGCATTCTTGCCAACAAGATGTTGTAGTTTTGCCAACGCGCCACCACAAGACACTCACGCACCAGGCAAGCCCACACACAATTTCCCAAGTTTCTCAATTATTCACGGTTCAATCAGACCGGTTTTAAATATATGTTACGTCGCATAATATATCTTATGTCTACTTTAGTATGTATTTGGACCACTATATGTTGTGTGAGCTGACTCATTCGACACAAATCCGCATGTGAATAACCCCGCGTGGAGACGTTGCGGTAGTATTCTGCGGGTTATATCGATGTCCGGTCCTGTCACAAGGAAGGCACAGATTCAGATGCACCACTAGAAGCCTGTTCTTTGTTTCAGGTTCCGAAGTATCGGTCCCCAAAGTCACCGAGCCCGGGAACGATGAATTTGCGCTCATCCAAATGGCTGTCGATTGCAGCCGTATAAAGTTGTGCGTCGGGATAAGTTGTCATGACACGCTCAATACCTTCGGGGGCCGCAACGACACAAACCAGAACAATCTGATTACAGCCGCGCTTCGTAACGGCATGAATGGTCTCTTCCAGTGAGCCACCTGTGGCAAGCATCGGATCGAGAATAATGGCCTTGTAGTCGGACAACCCGTTGGGAAACTTCTGATAATACTCACGTGCGACGGCCGTATGCTCGTCGCGTTCCAGTCCGAGAAACCCAACCGGCACATCAGGCAGTAATGTCTGGGCCGCCGGCAATAGAGCGAGCCCAGCTCGCAAGACAGGCACGATAACGAGCTGATCATCGATGTGCTCGCCTGTGGTCTCGGCTAAAGGCGTCGTGATGTTTATCGGTGCGACATGCAAATGACGTGTCGCTTCAATAAGCAAAAAAGATGCCACGATTGTGGCATGATGCCGGAACGCCGCGGTATCGGACTCCACATTACGCAGGATGGTCAGGGATTGCTGGAGCAATGGATGACGAACAATGGTTGCATTCTGATGCATCTCCCCTCCCCTTGCCTCTACAATTAACTGCCGCCCACCGGGTTTATCCCGGCGGAGGTAAACGTTGTGGGGAAAGTCCTTACTCCCCCCTTTGCCAACTTCCTTCACCACCGGAATAAATCCGGTGGGATCGTCTGCCATCTAGCTGCATATGATTTTACGATTGATTGTCCTTTTGACAATGCACAACCATCAGCCACGTTTTTCAATTTTTATATTGCATGGTACACCATTGATATCGAGTGTCTCTGTCGCAACCACAGCCGTGAGATTAACTTCTGAAACGGGGCCGAGTTCAAGCGCCAGCACTTCTTCTGCGATGGTTGCACCGTGCTCTTCTAGCGCTTTCGTCAATTCCGCGTCTTCGGTTTCGAATGCGACGGCGATCCGTTGTGTCACGTTGAAATCAGCAGCCTTGCGCGCATTCTGCAGTTTGCTGGTGAATTCGCGGGCTAACCCTTCGCGTACCAGCTCAGGTGTGAGATCCGTCGATAGTGCCACTACGAGATGATCTTCGGATGCCACCACCATACCCAGCTTGGGGGTCCGTTCAATTACAACATCCTCAGCAACGATCGCGAATGGCTCCCCTGTCGCATCGATCAGTTCTAATGAATCGCCGTCGATCAACCGCTCGATTTCTTCCTGTTGCAATTGCATGATGCGTGCACTGACGTGCTTCATACGCTTACCATAGGTTGGACCCAGTCGACGAAAGTCAGCCTTGGCATGCAGGTCGGCGAGCTGGCCCTCATTATGATCAAAAGCAATCGCCTTGACATTAAGCTCATCGCAGATAACCGCACTCGCATTGCGAATCTGTTCCATGGACTTGTGATCGGTCGTGACAACCCGTAGGGAAGGCAGTGGTTGACGGACCTTCAAATTGTGCTCTGTGCGCAGTAGGCGCCCCATCCGCACAATTTTGAAGACCGTCTGCATTTGCTCCTCAAGAGCGGGGTCTTTTTCTTCCGTCACGGCTGACGGGAATGAGCAGAGATGGACGGATTCGGGCATATCGTCCGTCCGCAAATTGCGATAGATGGCCTCGCTGATAAAGGGAATAAATGGAGCGGCCACTTTGGATAATGTTACAAGGACACGATAAAGTGTGGCATAAGCGGCGGCCTTGTCTGAATCATCTTGCGATTTCCAGAACCGGCGGCGACTGCGCCGGATATACCAGTTGGTCAAATCCTCGATAAAGTTCACAAAGGGACGGACCCCTTTTTGCAGATCGTAGGTATCCATAGATTCCGTAACGCTGGTAACGAGCGTCTGCAAAGAACTGCAAATCCAGCGGTCTAACGGATTGGTGCTTGGCTCACGAGCTGCACGGTCAGGCGTCCATTTGTCGATGTTGGCATAGGTCACAAAGAAACTGTATGCATTCCAAAGCGGAATCAGTAGATCGCGTAAGACCTGTTTTACCCCATCCTCACTGAAGGCAAGATTTTCCGCGCGCACAACCGGTGAATAAATCATATACAAGCGCACGGCATCTGCCCCATTGCGGTGAATCACCTCCATGGGGTCAGGATAATTCTTAAGACGCTTGGACATCTTCTGTCCGTTCTCTGCGAGAATCAGACCATTGACGATCACATTCTGGTAAGCGGGCTTTTCGAAGAGTGCCGTGCTCAGCACCATGAGCGTGTAAAACCAGCCGCGCGTCTGATCGAGTCCTTCGGCGATAAAATCAGCCGGGAAGCGCGTGAGAAAAGTATCTTGGTCGGCAAATGGATAATGCGATTGTGCATACGGCATAGCACCCGACTCGAACCAGCAGTCCAGCACTTCAGGGGTTCGCCGATACACTTTGCCGTCTTTGTGAATTTCGATTTTATCCACGATATGCTTGTGCAAATCGGTCACACGTTGACCGGATAACGCTTCGAGCTCAGAAATAGATCCAATACAGATCGAATCAGATCCATCTTCCGAAACCCAGACCGGGATACATGATCCCCAGAATCGATTGCGTGAGATATTCCAGTCCTTGGCATCGGCCAGCCAATTTCCGAAGCGTTTGGAACCGACGTAGTCGGGTACCCAACGGACGCTATCGTTGTTGGTCATCATCTGTTCACGAATATCTTCAACGCGGGCATACCAGGCATCGATCGCACGATATATAAGTGGTGTTTCGGTGCGTTCACAGAACGGATAGCTATGCTGAATCGTTGACTGGTGCACCAGCAAGCCTGCATCTTTCAGGGCCTTGCTAATAAGCTTGTCGGCATCCTTGCAGTAGAGTCCGGCGAAGGAAGGAACCAGATCGGTGAACTTTCCTTCATTATCGAGAGGGTCGACATGCTCGATTTCTGCCAAACGGCAGATGCGATAGTCATCCTCGCCGTAGGCCGGTGCCATGTGCACGATACCGGTACCATCTTCCGTAGTGACAAACCCGTCTTCGAGCACGATAAAACTTTTTGGATGACCGGTAAAAAATGGAAACAGCGGCTGGTACAGCATCCCGCAGAGCACGGAGCCTTTCATTCGCTTTTCAATCGTCACGGCATCAAGCGAACCAAAAACAAAGGGCACACGCGCCTCAGCCAGAATATAGTGATCCGCTTCATCGGGACGTTTTACCAGAACGTAATCAATATCCGGTCCGACGCATAATGCCAGGTTAGACGGCAGCGTCCAGGGCGTCGTCGTCCATGCCAGGAAATACGTTTCCGGGAGATCCGGTTGATTCATAACCTTAAACCGACATGTGATGCTTGGATCCTGAACATCCTGATAGTTACGATTGGCTTCAAAGTTCGAGAGCGGTGTACTGAGCTTGCAGCTATAAGGCATGATCCGGTGCGCCTTGTAGATACGCCCCTGATCCCATAGTTGCTTGAATACCCACCAGACTGTCTCCATGAAGTCCAGATCCATGGTCTTGTAATCATTGTCAAAGTCGACCCAGCGCCCCATGCGAGTAACCGTTTTACGCCACTCCGCCACATACGTCTGAACCATGGATCGGCATTGCTCGTTGAACACATCAATACCTGCCTCGACAATCGCCGTGGTCCCCGCCAGTCCCAGCGCTTCCTGGGCAAGGGCTTCAATCGGTAACCCGTGACAATCCCAGCCGAATCGGCGCTCGACATAGCGTCCGCGCATGGTTTGGTACCGTGGCACGATATCCTTGATCGTGCCCGCTAGTAGATGCCCATAATGCGGCAAACCCGTCGCAAAGGGAGGCCCATCGTAAAAAACAAACGGCTCCCCTGCCCGCGTTTGGTTCAGGCTTTTCTGGAAGGTCTCATGTTCTTGCCAGAACGACAGGATCTGTTCTTCCATGGCTGCAAAATCAATTCGATTCGATACTGGTTGAAACATACGACTATGACCCGGTTTTAGATGTACGGTTTTACTCGATCCATAAGTATGGCAACTGCCTGCCCTTAACTAGCTAAGCAGTATGCCAGATTACTTGCGACTGTCCAGTCCAACTACACACAAGCAGCCCTGACGCATAACCCGTTTTTTTGCCCGTCGGGGGGTAATCCGATCCGCGAGG
>JBLRXB010000090.1:0-8720 GCA_047920915.1 Kiritimatiellia bacterium | reverse complement strand
GCCGCGAGCTTGGACTGCCCTCCTATGTCGTCGACCGCCAGCCCTTCCCCGGCCCCGGATTAGCCGTGCGTATCATTGGCGAAATCACCGCCGAACGCCTGGAAGTCCTGCGCCAGGCCGACTTGCGCGTGCGCGAGGAAATCATGAAAATGCCCAACCATCTGGATGTATGGCAATACTTCGCCGTCCTCTTACCCATACAGTCCGTAGGGGTCATGGGCGACTCCCGCACCTACGAGAACGTGATCGCCGTCCGTGCCGTACAAAGCCTCGATGGCATGACCGCTGATTGGTTCAAACTACCATACGATGTGATGGATTCCATCTCCAACCGCATCATCAATGAGGTCAAGGGCGTCAACCGTGTCGTCTACGACATCAGCTCCAAGCCCCCTGCCACCATCGAATGGGAATAAACTAGTTACCTATGCGGCCCTTGCTTGAAGGAATGGCCGTGTCGCGCGGGTCCAACTCAACCGCCATGCGCATGGCACGCGCCATGCCCTTGAATACGGATTCATAGGCATGGTGCGCTTCCTGTCCCAACATCTGGTTTATGTGCAGATTCATGCGCGTCTGCACCACAAACGCCTGGAAGAAGTCATCAAACAACGCCAACTCAAAATCCAGCAGTTTGCGCTTCTTGCAAACCATCTCTTTGACGAGATAAGGACGTCCCCCTAGATCCACGACAACGCGACTCAAGGATTCATCCATCGGCAGATATGCCCAACCGTAGCGTCGGATACCACACCGATCCCCTAAAGCACGATCAATGGCATTGCCGAGTGCCAGCCCCACATCCTCAACGGTGTGATGATAATCAACTTCCAAATCCCCCTTGGCTTGGAGATCCAGATCGATCAGCGAGTGACGCGAAAACAACTCGAGCATATGATTGAAAAACGGCATCCCGGTCTCAATCTGGTATTTGCCGGTTCCATCCAGATTGACGTTTACGGAAATCTGCGTCTCCCGCGTATTACGTGATTCCTTTCCAATACGATCACCCATGATATTCCTCCAGGATCTTGTCGGTTTCTGCTATCAAATAATCCATCTGCGCATCCAGACCGATCGAGATCCGGACAAACGGTGCCAAACGCTCCGCCGAAAAGTGGCGGATCAAAATATTCCGAGCCCGCAACGCAGCAACATAGGCAGCCGCGTCGAAACCTTTAGGAGGCTTGCACCACACAAAATTCGTCTCGGAAGCATACAGCGAAAAGCCCCGGGCTGCAAGTGCCTGTGCAAAGCGATCACGCGTCTGCCGAATCCGCTGCACGCAATCCTGCATGTAGGTCTGGTCTGTCAGCGCGGCTATCGCAAGCTGCTGGGCCACGATATCCAGATTATAGGAATCCTTGATTTTATCGAGCGCGCCGATCAACCCCGCAGGCCCTAGCGCATACCCGACACGTAACCCCGCCAGACTGTAGGATTTCGAAAGCGATCGCGAAACAATCACATTCGGCAAGGCCCGGGCAAGTGCCAGACAATCCGCTGCCGCAAAATCAACATACGCCTCATCGATCAAGACCACCCCATCGAACGATTGGCAAAATGCCATGATTTTATCGGACGGAAATCGCATCCCGGTTGGTGCATTTGGATTCGTCAGAAAAAACAGCTTGATGCCGGCATCTGCCGGCGGGTCAACCCAACTGAATGTGTCCCCCAGCTCGACCTCGACGGTATCGCTATCTGAAATCGATGCAAGAACAGGATACAACGAGTACGATGGATCAAAATAACCAATCTTGCCCCCCCGCTCCACAAAAGCGCGCGTACAAAGCGCCAGAATTTCATCAGAGCCATTACCGCAAAAAACACCCGCCACCGGAAAATCGTATAATGCAGCGATACACTTGCGTAACGAAGCACTCGTCGGCGGCGGATAACGCCGAAGCGCATCCGGAGAAATCCCCCTGAGCGTATCAAGCACACCCGGAGCTGGCGGATAAGGGTTCTCATTGGTATTCAATTTTATCAGATCAGGTTGCTCCGGCTGCTCACCAGGCACATACCCCTGCATCTGTCGCACACCCTCCCGTATGAATCTCTCTTGCATTACACCACCAAATTGTAACTTTCACCGCCTACCGGGTTTATCCCGGTGGAGATAAACGGTGATAAAACGACTTCAATATCCAATTTCCAACAAGGTATGTCCAATTTCCAAGGAGGGCGAAGATAGAGCATTGTTGTCCTTCGGCTTCACATGCACTTCTCTCGTAAACTTGATCTGTTGGACATTGAACTTGGATATTCAGTTCTACATTCTATCATCCGCATCCTCTGAATCGGGTATACCCCAATGAACCTATAGCTCCTTCTGAAACCGAATCCGGCCTGCCTTGGCATGTGCATCCAAACCCTCCACCCGACCAAAGGCTTCGATCACATGCAAGGTATCTTCCAAGTCCCGCCTCGTAAATTCAACCGTACTGCTGCGGCGCATAAAGTCATCCACCGTCAGACCCGAAAACATGGCTGCCGCGCCCCCCGTCGGCAACACATGGCTCGGACCAGCCACAAAATCACCCGCTGACTCCGGCGTCCAGGGACCGAGAAACACAGCCCCCGCGCAACGGATCCCCTTCAATACTTGCCGCGGCTTGCGCACCATGAGTTCAAGATGCTCCGGCGCAAACCGGTTGCAAAGCGCAATGCCATCTTCGATCGATGGCACCTTTACCAGCAAAATGCCACCGCGTGCGGCAACTTTCTCGATCAATGCCTTGCGCCCCAATCCCTGCACCGCATCCTGCAAAGCCTGCTCAACGGCCCGCATCAGCTTTCCCGAGGGCGTCACCAGTAGCGCCTTCTCATCCCCCGTCCCATGTTCAGCCTGCGAAAGTAAGTCCATGGCAACATGTGCCGGATTCGCACTTTCATCCGCCAACACGGCAATTTCACTGGGTCCCGCTACAAGATCCAGAGCCACATGACCATATACCTGACGCTTGGCCGCAGTCACATACGCGCCCCCGGGCCCGACGATTTTCTGCACCTTGCGTACCTGCTTCGTACCGTATGCCATCATGCCAATCGCATGAATGCCCCCGACACGGTAAATTTCTGTTGCTCCTGCCAACTGCAACGCATACAAAACGTAGGGATTCACCACACCATCCTTGTCGCATGGTGTGCAAGCCACTATTTCCGGAACACCTGCTGCGGCTGCCAACGTCGCCGTCATCAGGGCAGATGATGCCAACGGCGCAGCACCTCCCGGCACATAGACACCAACCCGCTCGTAGGGGACAAACTTTTCTCCTAAGCGCCCACCACGCTCCGTGCGGATCGACCAATCCTTCTTCTTGCCCGCCTTCGAAAAACGCATTATCCGGCGGTGCGCCTCACGTGCGGCACGCCGAAAGGCAGGATCGACCTGCCGCGTAGCCGCCTCCAGGGCAGCTGCGTCTATCCGCAGATCCTTGGGCCGCAATGCCGCACCATCAAAGCGGGCAGCATACGCACACACCGCCTTGTCGCCTTCGCGCACGATATCGGCCAAAACCAGACGCGCCGACTCTTCGGCTTGCGCCGAAAACGCGGGACGCGCCAAAAAGGTTTCCAAGATGCTTTTCTTACCGGGTACCCAATCAATTGTCCGTATCCGCATGATCCTCTCCTGACGCAGGTTGGTAACGTAGCCATACAATGCCCGCGCCAGATGCACCTTCCCAGACATCTGGACGCTGAACGATGCGCAACAAGCGCAAATCCCTCTCCAAATCGCCACTACGCTCTTCGACAAAGACCATAGAATCACCTGCTTTGGCACCAAATGCAACCCAGAAGGCAAAGTGCCACGAATCCGGCCCCTGTAATTCGGCCTGCCATACCGCCGCATCGGTTACCAGCCTTGTGCCCTCCAGACCATCCGCATAACGTACATGCAAAGAAGCTGGCTGCGAAACGGAGGCCACGAATGGCCGTGTGCGCCGGGATGCAGGCATATCATACAAATAATTCTGATGGTTCAACCCCATTCCCGGTTCCACCAGAGAACCCATACCGGCTGGAGCGGAATCAATCCCGGCGGGGGTACTCGCATAAACATACTGCGGAACACGCATCATGCTATCCGGTAGTTGCCAGCGCGCGGCAAAGGTGTATGGCGATGGCACCAACATCAAATCCGGTCGCTGATAGGATGGCAAGACCGACAACGCATTACGGGTCGGGTGAATACTGATGCTTGCGGACGCAATCGTTGGCGCATCCGTGGACGATCCCGCGGGAAGCAGCGCCCAGATAAAAACAAAAAGCAACCCGGTCAATAAGGCACCGAGATCAATCTTGCGATTAAACCAACGCGTAATTAAGCGATGCTCTTTCTTTCGCATACCCTGCCTGCGTCTCTCCTTAGGGCGTTGCTGCTGGCTGCGCAACTGTTCCCATATTCAAATACTCAAACCCCGCGCGCGCAGCCATCTGCATCACCTGCATTACGTAGGTGTGCGAGACCCGACGATCCGCATACAGCGTCAAACTGCTTGCAGCCTCCGCGATTCGCACGCGCGTGAACATATATTCGAGCGCCTGGGCCCGCCCGGCATCATCAAGACGATATACCTCATCTGCAAAATACACCGTGGCGTAGGTTTGTCCGGCACGCATCACGGGCAAAAGCACCGCACTGGTACCCCCTTGCAACCCTAACCCACCATAATCGGGCAACGAGACCACAACACCAGGACGTAATACCAGCCGTGATTGCGCAAATACCAGGAAGAACAAGATGAACAACAGATCCAGCCAGGGCGTCAACTGGGAAAAGATGGGACGGATACGCGCACGCGGCACATAGCGCGTCCGCAAATCACGCCCCGTAGCCAGCTCCTGTTTCATCGGATCTTCTCGCTTGCTCCGGATCATGAACGCACTTCCTCCCGCGTATATTCCCCCTTCAGGAAGGCAACGATTTCATACCGCGTACGCTCCATATCCAGAACGATACGGTCCACCTTGATCACCAGAACGTTGAACGCGGCATAACAAGGAATCGCAACACCCAACCCTAAAGCCGTTGAAGTCAGTGCCAGCAACAACCCATCCATAAGGTTCGCACTTTGAATCAGCGGCCCTTGGGACTGGAAGACGAGAACACCATCCAGAATCCCTAATATTGTCCCGAATAGACCAAATAATGGCGCAATCTGCGCAATGAGGGCCAGAACAGCCAAACGGCGCTCCATCCGGGATATTTCGGCGGAGGCCGTATCCTGCAAGGTCCGGTCCAGATCGTAAACACTGGCATCGCGACAGGTTATCGCCATTTTAACGAGATAGGCAACCGGGCCGGGCGTCTCATCACAGAGCGTCAAGGCCTCCGTTATGTGCGCATTCTGAGGCCTGACCTGCCGGATACAATTAAAAATGCCGCGCAAGAAATCGCTATAATCAATTCGGGCGCGATGCAGACTCAAAGCACGTTCGATAAAAACACAAAAAGCGACAAAACCAAAAGTCAGGATCACCCAACCAACGGGCCCACCCATTGCCATATAAGAAAATATTTTCACCAACGCACTCCTCCTGATACGGTCTGTTGAGCATCAACAAACCCGATCACATAACTAATAGAACAGATCCCAATATTCCGACCGAATTTCACTGGCCCGGCGTGCTGCCTCAGGCGCGATATCCGCATCCGTTGTTGCCGCGCGTTCGAGAATACTAACCGCACTTTGCCAGGCTTTTTGGGCATCAAGCAAGATAACCGCATTGCGCACCGCGCGCGAATACCAAGTGCGCCCCTCGGCACCAATGGCATTCTCCTGATCCTCCAGCGCCAGATGAAACGGTATTATCACACCGTCATAATACTGCTCCAACGCAGCTGACGGCCGCCCCATTTTCTCGTAGGTAAGCCCCAGTTTAAAGGCGGCCTGCAGGCGATCCTGCAGCTGTACAGCACCACCTTGCAACACGACCTGATACGCCCGCGCAGCGGCCTCATAACGCGAAGGATCCTCCGATGCCAACGTAAAATGACTGTCACCTTCTCGTCCCCAGGCCATGTAAGCAATATCAGAATTCGGCGCAAGACGTATCACCTCCTGAAACATGAGAATGGCCGTTGAATGCCGCCCTAGCTGCACGAGAGCCTCCGCCTGTTGAAAACGCGCATACGGCACCATTGCATGCTGCGGAAACTGCTGGGCCATGCGACCCAGAAGCTCATTACCACTCACAAATTGTTGGCGGCTGATCGCTGATAATCCTGCGCGCAACAGACTCTGTGGCTCGTAAGCATGCCCTGGATGCTTTTCCACAAAGTCCAGAAATGCTTGCTCGGCTGACTCGTACCGGCCCGCATTAAATGCAAATTGGGCCAATCGAAAACGAATTTCAGGGGCCCAGATACTATCCGGCACATCTCGTAGCAAGGCCTCACTGCTTTCAATCGCAGCCAAATCCTCACCCTGCCGGAAATGGCTCATTGCCAGCATAAAGCGCGCATGTTCGCGTAAAGACGGATCCACGGCCTCTGCCGCAACGCGAGCAAGGTCCTGCTGGGCGTCCTTGTGCCACTGATGATACCGCGCGACACCCCGGCCATGAACCCCCTGCAGCACGAGAGCACCATTGGGATACAAACGAATCATATGATCGAAGGCCTCCTCTGCTTCCGGCCACTGGCTGCGCTCCATGTACAGTTCACCAATACGCAACAAGGCCTGCTCGCCAAGTGGATGCCCCCCTGCATCCAAAGCCAATTGCGCCAACACGGATACCGCATCCTCAAGCTGATCACGAGCTGCCAGCGCATTCGCCATGTACAAGCGCGCTTCTAACAAAAAACGTCCCTCCGGATAACGCCGCATATAATCATCAAACACCGCAAGGGACATGCGATACTGCCCATTGTCATAGCGCGATTGCCCCACCAGAAAAAGCGTTTCCTCCTTGCGGTTGCCCTCCGGCGCCTGTTGATGCGATTGATCGAATGCGATTGCTGCCTCACCGTGCCGACCAGCACCACGCAACGCCAAGCCGCGCCCATGACTGGCCACCCCTGCCCGATCCCCAAATGCCTCCAGATAGCGCTTGTAGATCTCGATCGCATGCTCGTAGCGACCATCTGCAAGCATGCGCCGCCCAAGCTCCAGCAACAATGCCGGTGCTTCCGGGCTGTCTGCATATTCCGAGGCATATTCCAAAATCACCTGTTGCCCCGCGACCAGTTCACCACCATCCAGGAGGCTACGGCCCAGCTCGATTTGCAACCGCCTGCGCAGGCTATGCGTACCAAGTGCTGCAATCCCGGCACGCAATAGATCCGTCGCACCAGCCAGATCACCTCGTAAACGCCGCGCTTGGGCCTGAAGAATTAAAGCCGATACAGCCAGCATATCGCCCTGCCCTACCTCTTGCGCCAACGGCACCAAAACAGATTCCGCTTGTGCGTAGGCACCCTGCTGCATGCGCGTCTCACCAATCAGATAGCGTGAGCGCGCAGCTAGCTGCGGATACTGATTCGTCAACACCATCAACGGCTCCCAGACCTCGATCGCAACATCATAACGCGCCGCACTGTGCAACGCACGCCCCCAATCAAGACGGTTACGGGCGGCCTGCAAAGCATCAGGCAACTGTGTAGCGAGACGCTCAAACCACACAATCGCTTCATCAAACTGTCCGAGCTGCAAGTGCGCCAAGGCACGCAACTGCAAAACACGGGCAGACGCAACGGCGGTCTCTTCCGGCAATTGTGCCAGACGCGCCAACACGCCTTGCCAATCTCCCTGTCGATCCAACAGGACGGCACGCCAGTAGGTCCGGCTCACGGAATCGAGAAAAACCACATGCGCGGGATCTGCCAGAAAGGCGCCAATCCGATCAAACTCCTGCTGCCCTGCATACACACGCAACAAAGAGTCGGCGGCCTCGGAACGCACAAGATCCGTCGCACCGGGATCCCGCAATAGGGATTGGAATATATTGGCAGCCTGACTGTGGAAGCCATCTTCCAAAGCCAGCCGCCCACGTGCCAATGTGCTCGGCGCGCCCAAACTGGACATAATCGAGACCCAAAGGCCGCCCAAAATTACAATACCAAACCGTGCTTTCATCTTGCCAATCTACCGCGCAATGCCACGCCTGTTTTCGTCTCCTGTAACGCCACTTCTGCGGGCGTACCGAAACCTACAACATACCCACCCCTAGAGCCACCATCGGGTCCGAGGTCTATAACATAATCACTGGCGGCCAATACGTCCAGATTATGCTCGATCAGCAAAATGGTATTTCCGGCATCACGCAGACGAAACAATACCCCCAAAAGCTGTCTCACATCCGCAAAATGCAGTCCTGTGGTCGGTTCATCCAGTATATAGAGGGTTGTGCCTGTTGCCGTCCGGCTTAACTCTGCCGCCAGTTTCACGCGCTGCGCCTCCCCCCCCGAAAGTGTCGTCGCCGATTGCCCCGTCCGCAGATACCCCAATCCCACATCCACAAGTGCTTGCAAGCGCCTGGCCACAGCCGGCACCGCCGAAAAAAGGTCCAAGGCCTCATCCACACTGGCGGCCAGAACATCTGCAATCGAATACCCACCATACGTTACAGCCAGCGTTTCCTTGTTATAACGACGCCCCCCGCAACGCTCGCACGTAACAAAGACATCCGGCAAAAAATGCATCTCAAGCTTGATTTCGCCCCCCCCATCGCACGCCTCGCAGCGACCGCCCTTGCGATTGAAACTGAAA
>JBLRXB010000089.1:0-8777 GCA_047920915.1 Kiritimatiellia bacterium | reverse complement strand
GTCACCACCTGCGTCATAAGCGCCAAGAGCACCGGAATCAAACCTGTTTTCCACATACCACGTCTCCTGTTAAAGCCGCTCGATGTTGCGCTGCGCGAGCCGCCGCCCGATTGCCACCCCATCTGCCCCAGGTAACGCAACCCCCGAAAGAATCGCCGCCTCCGCCACTGCCAGCGATACATCCTCAAAGAGCCGACGATCAAATGGTGTCGGAATCAAATAACCCGGTCCGAACAAAAGCTCTTCCGTCGGATAATAGGCACGCACCTGTTGCGGAACATCTTTGCGCGCCAATTCAGCCAAGGCACGCGCCGCCGCTGTCTTCATCTCCAGATTGATTGTTCGTGCGCCCGCATCCAGTGCACCCCGAAACAAAAAAGGAAAACCAAGCACATTGTTGATCTGGTTCGGAAAATCCGATCGACCGGTTGCCATTACATAGGGCTTACCCTGCAAAGCTTCAGCCACCACCGACGGGTGTATCTCCGGAACAGGATTCGACATGGCAAAAATGGCCGGATACGAGGCCATCGCCCGAACATCCTCGCCCTTGATGCAGTCGGCAACCGATACTCCTATAAACACATGCGCATCACGCAGGGCATCGCCAACCGTACCAACCGGCATATCTACCGCATGTTCGGCCTTCTTGCCGGTAATGCCATCGCGCCGGTGCGTAACAATTCCGCGCGAATCGCACAAGACAACATGCCGGACTCCTGCGGCCTTCAACATTTCCGCGATGCGAATGCCAGCTGCGCCAGCACCATTGATTACGCAACGCAATTCTGACATATCGCGATCACAAAGCAGACCGTAATTCAGAATCCCCGCCAACGTAATCACTGCCGTACCCCATTGATCATCGTGAAACACCGGAATATCCAGCATTTCATCCAGGCGATCTTCAATTTCGAAGCAGGCCGGGGCCGCAATATCTTCCAGATTTATACCGCCATACATCGGCGCCAAAGCAGCAACCATGTCAATCACGCGCGCCGGATCGGTTGGACCGCTGTCGGCACCGCCCACGCGACAACGGTTCAGAGGCACCGGCCAGGCATCCACGTCACCAAATGACTTGAACAAGACCGCCTTACCCTCCATCACCGGAATCGAAGCGGTGGCACCTAGATCGCCGAGCCCCAGAATCGACGTCCCATCACTAACAACAGCCACAAGGTTTCCACGTGCCGAATATGTACGCGCCGCGGCAGGATCCTCCGCAAGCACGCGCACCGCTTCAGCTACACCCGGCGTGTAGGCCAGACACAAGTCTTCAACCGTGGCCAGCGGGCGTGTGCAACACATCCCAACTTTGCCCCCCAAATGATAGCGCAGAACTTCTTCACGTGAAAAACCCATGTTCGATCCTTTATGATACGATCAACCCTTCGCACTGCGCACGCCAAGCATGGCAATCACCATCTTGCCCATACGCTTTGGCTCTTGATCCACAACGGCGATATCCGCGCAATCCTTCAGCACCCGCGCAATAACGGCTTCACCCAACTCACGATGCGCATTTTCCCGCCCGCGATACGTCAGCGTGATTTTTACCTTGTGCCCCTTTGAAAGAAAATCGCGCACATGCTGCAGTTTCGTATCGTAGTCGTGCTCTTCAACCCCCGGACGAAATTTGATCTCTTTCACAGCCGTCTGATGCTGGTGCTTGCGACGCTCCCGCTCCTTGCGCCCCTGCTCATAACGATATTTACCGTAATCCATTATTTTACAAACCGGCGGCTTCGCCGTTGGCGAAATTTCCACCAGATCCAGATTCGCGTCCTGGGCCATACGCATGGCCTCACGCGTGGAAACCACCCCTAACAAAGTCCCATCGACCCCCGTTAAACGAACTTCCGGAACACGAATCTTGTGATTCACTCTAATGAACGCGCGAATAATGAACCTCCACTGCTGTTGTTATCTCTTCTCTTCTTGCTGCAGCCAATGCAATACCGCATCGACCGACATCGTTTCCTGCTCGCCCTCACGCCCTCGCAAGGTTACCGAGCTTGCCTCCTGCTCCCCGGCACCCACAATAATCATGTAGGGGATCCGGTCGGTGCGAGCCACCCGTATCTTGGCACCGATGCGTTCATCACGACGATCTACCGTAACGCGTATATCCTCGTCGCGCAATTGCGCCGCAACCGCTTCGGCATAATCCAACTGACCATCCGATATCGGTAGAATTCGTACCTGCTCCGGCGCCAGCCAGTAGGGAAATTTTCCACCATAATGTTCCACCAGAACACCAAAAAAACGCTCAATGCTGCCAAGCAACGCGCGGTGAACCATATACGGGCGGTGCTTGGCATCACCATCCGAGCCCGTGTAACAAAGATCAAAGCGATCTGGCAGGTTGAAATCAAACTGGATCGTGCCCATCTGCCACTCGCGCCCGATCGCATCCTTGATCTTTAAATCAATCTTGGGACCGTAAAATGCGCCTCCGCCATGATCCACCTCGTAGGCAATCTTTTCGGCCTCTAACGCACGCTCTAACGACTTCGTTGCCTGCTCCCAGCGGGCCGGCTCCCCTACCGCCTTCTCAGGACGCGTCGCCAGATAAGCCGAGATCTGCTCGAAACCGAAAGCACGTAGCATCTTTAGCGCAAACGATAACGTGACACGAATTTCATCCTCGATCTTCTCCGGCGTACAGAAAATATGGGCATCATCCTGTGTAAAACCCCGTACACGTAGCAGACCATGCAGTACACCGCTCTTCTCATAGCGGTATACCGTGCCCAGCTCCGCCCATCGCAATGGCAAGTCGCGATAGGAACGGATTTGGCTCTTGTAAATCTGGATGTGGAACGGACAATTCATCGGTTTTACGAAATAGTCGTTACCATCCACCTCCATCGGTGCATACATGTTATCCTTGTAAAAATCCACATGCCCCGAAGTCGCCCATAACTGCGCGCGACCGATGTGCGGCGTATACAACAAATCATACCCGGCACGAAAATGCTCCCGACGCCAGAAATCCTCGATAATCGAACGAATGCGCGCACCCTTGGGATGCCAGTGCACCAGCCCAGGACCAACATCCTCCCGGATACTGAATAAATCCATTTCCTTGCCCAGCTTGCGGTGATCCCGCTTCTGGGCCTCTTCCAACTGCTTCAGCAGCACCTTGATGGCCTTGGGACTCTCTGCCGCAATCCCGTAAATACGCTGTAGCATCGGGTTGGTCTCTTTGCCACGAAAATACGACCCCGCAACCGAAATCAATTTGTAGCCCTTTAACTGCCCCGTTCGCTCCACATGCGGACCACGACACAGATCAGTGAAATCACCGCAGCGATAAAACGATATCTCCTCGCCTGCTGGAATATCGCCCAGACGCTGTATTTTATAATCCTGACCCAAGGATGCGAGCATCTCCCGGGCCTCTTCGCGCGTCTTTGTGAAACGCTCAAAAGGCTTATCCTCTGCCACAATCTTGTCCATCTCCGCCTCTATCGCCGGAAAATCTTCAGGCGACAAGCGATGCGGCATATCAAAATCGTAATAGAAGCCCTCGTCAGTTGCAGGACCGATATCCAATTGTACATCATCAAAAAGACGACAGATTGCCGCCGCCATAACATGCGCCGTGCTGTGACGCAAACGATCCATATCCAAGGAACCCCCCCTTTATCAAAGGCGATATAAAAAAACGTAAAATAACGCACCAAAATGCAAGCTCGAACACTAATAATTGCAGATACCGCTGTCAACTCATTCCCATCATACCCCCTGCGGGGTTTTGCTTGCAATCTAACGCCTGCTGCGATAGCGTTCAATCCATTCTGTTTCGTTCCGAAACGATTACACCGAAAGCAAGGAGAATTATGTCCACGATTATTGACATCACAGCCCGTGAAATTTTAGATTCCCGGGGCAATCCAACCGTAGAAGCTGATATTTTACTCGATAATGGCGTGCTAGGCCGTGCCGCCGTGCCATCCGGGGCATCCACCGGTGAAAATGAAGCCGTTGAACTGCGCGATGGCAACGCCAAGCGTTATCTCGGCAAGGGCGTGCTCAAAGCCGTCAAGAATGTAAACGAGATCATCGCACCCGAATTGCTCGGTTTCGATGTCACCGACCAGGTCGGGATCGACAAAACCCTGATCGATATCGATGGAACCGAAACCAAGAAGAAACTCGGCGCCAATGCCATGCTTGCCGTTTCCATGGCAGCTGCCAAGGCCGCAGCCGAATACACCGGCCTACCGCTCTTTCGCTACCTCGGCGGTGCCAATGCCAAGGTGCTGCCTGTACCCATGATGAACGTCCTCAATGGGGGTGCACATAGCGATGCCCCCGTCGATGTCCAGGAATTCATGATCATGCCCAAAGGCGCAACCTCCTTCTCGGAAGCACTACGCATGGGTGCCGAAACCTTCCATGCCCTGAAGTCTGTTCTCAAGGGTATGAAAATGTCCACCAATGTCGGCGATGAAGGTGGCTTTGCCCCGGAGCTCAAAAGCAACGAACAAGCACTGGAAGTGTTGATCATGGCCATCGAGAAAGCCGGCTACAAACCCGGTAAGGATATCTTTATCGCGCTCGATGCCGCCGCCAGCGAATTCTACGTCAAATCCTCCAAGAAGTATCACTTCAAGAAAAGCGACGGCTCCAAGAAGTCGGCCGATCAAATGGTGGCCTTCTATCAGGACTGGTGCTCGAAATATCCAATCATCAGCATCGAAGACGGTATGGACGAAGGCGACTGGACCGGCTGGAAAAAACTGACGGATGCCCTCGGCGACAAGGTGCAACTGGTCGGCGACGACCTGTTCGTAACCAACACCAAGTTTCTCAAGAAGGGTATCGATACCGGAACAGCCAACTCCATTCTGATCAAGGTCAATCAGATCGGAACGCTCACCGAAACACTCGAAGCCATCCAGATGGCAACGCGTGCCGGGTACACGTCGGTCGTCAGTCACCGTTCAGGTGAAACCGAGGATGCCACCATCGCGGACATCGCCGTCGCCACTAATGCGGGACAGATCAAAACCGGCTCTCTCTCCCGTACCGACCGCATCTGCAAATACAACCAGCTTCTGCGTATCGAAGAGATGCTCGGAAGCGATGCCATCTACGGCGGCGTGATCTAACACAACCGATATGTATACGAGGTCGGCAGGGTTACCCTGTCGGCCTTTTTTTGCCGTTTTTTGGACCCCCGTCGTGCAAAAGCATCTCAATATGCCATCCCGGTTTGCAGTATCGCTTCGCACTACAGGATGAGTAGCAGGATATCCAACCATTACGGCGTAATGCGAAACCGAACCACATCAAACACCGGACTCTGGATAAAGCCCGCGCGATAGGCAACTGCGCGCAATTCATGCAATCCCGGCGGCAAGCTTGCGGGATCAAGCACAAAGGAGGTTCCCTCGCCCGCGATTTGACCATTCAGCAGATAGACAACACGCCCGTACTGGGTGCCGAAAGGCGCCTGAATATGCAAATCGATCGAGCGGGGATCCGTAACGACTTCCCCTTCGGCTATGCCAGCAATCCGCAATGAAGCCGCTACGGCCCAGGGCGCAACCAAGGGATCGCCCAGAAACATGGTCTGTAAAGGCGTCCGCACGGATAAATAATAGCTTTCGATTAGTGTACACCCCGACAGATAATGCACATAGAACCGGGCATGCGGGAATTTAGCCCATATGGCCAATGGTTCCGTCACTGTGCCCGCCGTGCCTGTCACACCGGCATCAACCCAACGCGTAACCTTGGTTTGGCCTGCCTGATCAAAGGTTGCACCGAAGCTGGTCAAATGCTCCCCCATGGCCCCCGGAACAAAGGATCCGATCCCAGACAGATCAACATCAGCGGCCCCCATCATAATCCCAATCACCGCAGCCGCCCCCTGCGGCAACGCATTCGTCACCACAGCCTCACGCCGGAAACTACGCAAGGTCTCGGCAACGGGACCATACTGCCATTCGCGAACCCGCGATCGTATATCATCCTGCGTAACAAAATAAACCACCCCCCGAGGAGAAGTACCATCAGCGGACTTGCCGCGCTCGATTATCTGCAAGATCTGCTCTTCTGAATTTCCGCGCGTACCAATATACCCCAAGGTCATGGAAGGAATCGGCATCTGCGAACCAAGCCCTTCTGCTGCGAATGCAAAACTATGCGAAGCACGAACCTGCCCCTGGGGCGCAGCGGGGCCAGCAAATAATGGCGACACATATTCTGCCCTGACAATCGCATTATCACCTGGCAATTCATTCCGCACAAATACCAATCCCTGCAACGAGACAGGAGGATTGTGATCCACACGAAAAGGAATGTGCGTAGAAAATACCCACGCCAGAATGTGATCCAAGCGGCGCTGCGAAATCGCTCGCTGGGCAGGCATCCAGACCTCTCGCGTAAAGCTCGCGCGCGACATCGAGACATAATCCGCACTTGCCGCCAAATCCAGCAATACGAGATTCTGCCGTGGAATCTGGCGCCGCTGTATATACGCCTGTGCAATCCGGACGGATACGGGCTCGTTCCGGTTCGCAAGAACAAGCAACTCATGCGGCGCTACCGCCATCACAGACGGAACGGAAAGTAAATATGCGAACAAAACGCAAGCAGCGAAGCACCGCATACGGCTGCTTTTTACCTTGTTAACGATGCCGATCATAAGCATCCCCCTCCAAGCACAAACATAACGCGAGCATCCATTCAAAAAGAGAACAGATCGGGCTCGCGCAATTTCGTTGCAAACGCCTTGAATCCATAGTCTTGATAAAAAGACTGCAGCGAAGTAACCGGTTCGGGCATGGCGCGCAAATCATCAATATCCGGCAGTCCGGGAATAGCCAGATCCAAAAGCACCATTTCGCGATTCCGCCAGACAAGCTCCGCACTCTCCCGTAAGGCCTGTCGAAGCTTTGCCCGTGGTATCATGTCAAGATTTTGATAAATGCCGGCGATCGTCCCGAATTCCCCCAAAAGCGATGCCGCCGTCTTCGGACCAACACCGCGAACACCGCGAATGTTGTCGGCGGCATCACCAGTCAGCGCCAGCCAGTCAGCAATGCCGCCAGGCAATACGCCTGTCTTGGCTTGCACAGCCAATGGTCCCATTGGCTCTGTCATTCCCGAAAGTGGCACAATCGAAATATGCTCATTTACAAGCTGATACATGTCCTTGTCAGAGGTACCAATACACACGTCCCCTTGAAATCGACTGGCTAATGTGGCGATGATGTCGTCTGCCTCTACAGCATCCATGCAAAAAAAAGGAATATCTGCCGCTGTCAAATACGATTGCACAATCGGTAACTGCACACGTAGATCATCCGGCATGGGTTTGCGGTGCGCCTTGTAATCGGGAACCAGCCGCAATCGCTTTTCGGGAAGACCGCCATCAAAGGCAACGGCCACATGTGACGGACGAAATTGATCCCGCAACAGCTGCATCATCCGGATAAAACCGAACACCGCCTGAACAGGAGTGCCACAGGGAGACGTCATCGGACGTATACCAAAATAAAATCGGTATACGGCCGCGTGACCGTCAAGAAGCAGCAAGCGTGGCTCGGTACCCGCTATCATCAATCTTCGATGCCAGCAATACGCTCTGCAAGGCCCCGATCAATTCCCAACCGCTCCTGGTCCAGCGGACGACCAGCCGGATCAACCAGACGTGCCGTTACAAAAATCAAAAGATTCCGCTTTTCGCTGTAGTCATACTTGCTCCGGAAAAGACGTCCGAGAATGGGAATGTCTCCCAGTAAAGGTATGCTATCATCCACGGAATTACGCAATTCTGTGATCATACCACCCATCACAACAGTTGCCCCATTGTAGATCAACAACTTCGTCTGCAACTTGCGCGTGTGGAAAAAAGGCTGCTCCATATTCAAAACCTGCTCAACCGGATTGCCATTCGGATCAAAAGATGTATACGTCGAACCATAGTTGCGCCAAGTCGGTTCCGATACCACTTCTGGCGCCAAATCAATATCGATCATCTGCCCTTCCGGGCTCACGGTTGGAAGTACCGTCAGAATCACACCAACCTCACGCGTTTGAAAATCCAATGGCGTCACAACCGCCCCCACGGTTCCTCCAGCGGTCCCGGCCGTCGTGGTACCACCCTCGATACCGCTTGTATCAAATGCCGTCGGGTAAATGTACTCGGTGACAACTTTAATCACGGCCTGCTGACCTGACTGCGTGGTGATTTTCGGGGCCGAAAGCAAGTCTGTGTGCCCACGCTGCTGCAAAGCATGTAAGACCATTGATAATTCAGGATTTGTCAAAACACTACTAACCGTGGCGATCCGATCCATAATGGGAGACCCCTGTGGCCCCATCGAACCATCTTGTGTCAGGAAACGGTTCCCCTGTGTGAAACCACCACTGGTTGCATTTGCAGCCATCTGGATCCGACGACGTGCCGCCGGTGGCAAATTCGCATCCGCAGCCATTTCGGCAATCTGCCAGTTATCCGTCAACATCCACTCCAAACCAAGCGAATCAATATCCGTTTGCGCCACCTCGATAAAACGCGCCTCGATCTCGATTTGATATGGCACAACGTTCAAAATCGCTAAAATACTCTCAAATACCGCTAAATTCTCCTGCGTATTGGCAACCACAAGTTTCCCCAGACCACGCACGAACTTGATGGACGAACGAGCGGGCCACTGCACCCCCATCTCCTCAAAAAAAGCGCGCAAATCGACATCTTGCCCCCCCAGATCACCGGGTCCTTGAATTTCCAGAAAATCTCGATTACGTTGCTG
>JBLRXB010000088.1:0-8919 GCA_047920915.1 Kiritimatiellia bacterium | reverse complement strand
CATCGGAGTTTATGAACTCCAGCGAGAACTTGGCAAAACCGGTGCCGAAGGCTGCAAATCCTGGTCGCGGCAACTTACGGCCTCCAAAACGCTAGCAATACTTCGATGAACCTAACAACTGATCGTTGGATACGAATGCTCATATAATGACTGGGGCGTGCCCCAGCGAGTGACCACAACCAGCCACGGCTTATCCAAACGCCCATGCAACAGGCAATGCGGCACGTCTCGATGAACCGTAGGAATGCAGATCCCGCGCAAGGCGGTTATGCACCCCTACGTCCACGCCAGATGAAATGCCCCTGGGCTTACAGTTCATAACGGTGGAAAAGCATTGACCGCTCCTGCTTGATGCGTTTTAGTTGGTTCCTTTACATAACCATCTAACCCCTTGTGTGACGTATGGCGATTTCTCCCATTATCTACTATACGAAAACTGATGAAGCGCCGGCCTTGGCCACATACTCTTTGCTTCCGATCGTACAGGCCTTCGCCCAGCCGGCTGGTATTCGGATCGAAACGCGGGATATCTCACTTGCCGGTCGTATTCTTGCACAGTTTCCGGAATATCTGTCTGAAGCGCAGAGGGTTGGTGATCATTTAGCTGAACTGGGGGCACTGACGCTCAGACCGGATGCCAACATCATCAAGCTACCCAACATCAGTGCCTCGATGCCACAGCTCAGCGCGGCGATAGCCGAGCTGCAGTCCAAGGGGTTTCCGATTCCCGAGTATCCGACCAGCGCGGATGAGACGGAGATCAGAGCGCGATATGACAAAGTCAAAGGTAGTGCGGTGAATCCTGTGCTGCGCGAAGGCAATTCGGATCGGCGGGCACCGAAGGCCGTGAAGGATTATGCCCGCGCGTTTCCGCATAAGATGGGTCGCTGGTCGCCGGACTCGAAAACGCGTGTAGCCACAATGGGGGCAAACGACTTTTTTCATAATGAAAAATCGTATATTGCTCCGCGTGAAATGGAAGCACGCATCGAATTTGTGGATGCATCGGGTGAGGTAGAGATGCTCAAATCAGGATTGATCCTTGAGAAGGACGAAGTTCTGGATGCCACGGTCATGCGCAAAGATGCATTGGTTGATTTTCTAAGGGAACAGATGCAAGTGGCTAAAGAGGAGGGCGTTCTTTTTTCGCTGCATCTAAAAGCGACCATGATGAAGGTCTCTGACCCGATCCTTTTTGGTCATGCGGTCAAAGTGTATTTTCGTGATCTGGTTGAAAAACATGGTCAGGCGCTTACAGAGGCCGGCATAGACTTCAACCATGGTGTAGGGGATCTTGCCGCCAAGCTGGATCGTCTTCCCGCTGGGTTGCGTAGTGAAATCACCGCGATGCTTGAGGCGGCCTACGCGCATGGTCCCGATCTGGCAATGGTGAATTCTGACAAGGGTATTACCAATTTGCATGTTCCGAGCGATGTGATCGTTGATGCTTCGATGCCGGCGATGATTCGCGAGGGCGGAAAAATGTGGAATAAGAACGGTGAAACGCAGGATACGCTTGCCGTGATTCCTGACAGTTCGTATGCTGGCGTATACCAATCTGTAATCGAATTCTGCCGCGAACATGGTGCGTTGGATCCACGAACGATGGGATCGGTGTCCAATGTGGGACTGATGGCACAAAAGGCGGAGGAATACGGATCGCACGACAAAACCTTCGAGGCCAAGGCCATCGGTACGATCCGCATCGTGGATCGCGCTGGTGGTGTCCTGTTATCCCATGCGGTGAATGCGGGCGATATCTGGCGGGCGTGCCAGACCAAGGATGGGGCAATTCGCGATTGGGTGAAACTTGCCGTCAAACGGGCGCGTGAGAGTCAGGCTCCTGCTGTTTTCTGGCTGGATGAGAAACGCGCGCACGATGCGGTTCTGGTTCAAAAGGTTCAGGCCTATTTTGCCGAGCACGACACCCAAGGCCTTGATCTGCGCATTTTGCCTCCGGCGGAGGCTTGCAGGGTTAGCTTGGCGCGCATTGTAGAAGGCAAGGACACGATCTCGGTAACCGGGAACGTGCTGCGGGATTATTTGACGGATTTGTTTCCGATTCTTGAAGTGGGTACCAGTGCTAAAATGCTTTCTATTGTGCCGCTGATGAACGGCGGCGGGCTGTTTGAAACCGGTGCGGGCGGGTCAGCCCCCAAGCATGTGCAGCAGTTCGTTGCAGAAAATTATCTGCGCTGGGACTCGCTGGGCGAATTTCTTGCTTTGGCGGTCTCATTTGAACATCTGGCGCGCACCTTTGATCTGCCGCGTGCGGCTCTACTAGGGAAAACACTGGATGCCGCTACCGGCACGCTGCTGCAGAACAACAAATCGCCCGCGCGCAAACTCGGGGAAATCGATAACCGGGGGAGTCATTTTTATCTGGCCCTCTACTGGGCGCAAGCACTCGCCAGCCAAACCATGGATGTTGAAATGCAGGTATTGTTCAGGGAGCTCGCGAAGTCTTTGGAGGCTGCGGAAGATCAAATTATCGGTGAACTGCGTGCCGTTCAGGGGCACCCGGTTGATATTGGCGGGTATTATTTGCCGGACGATAATAAAGTCGCCGCAGCGATGCGTCCAAGCCGGACTTTGAATGCGCTGATCGGGGGGTAGGTTTCGCATTCACTGCCCGCCGGGTATATCCCGGTGGAGGTAAACCTTTTTTCTTGAACATCCGGCCTTTTCTCAACTTTCTTCACCACCGGCGCAAGGCCGGTGGGATCGTAATTGTGCTGCAGCTACGAGGCCGGAGAGGGCGGCGGCTTCGACTCTGGGGCCGCCAAAGGCGTCGCCTGCCAGGGTGAGTTTGAGAGCGGGATTGCGGTAATATTTCCTTGGCCAGGGATGTAGTGGATGTGTGAAGCCCCAGCGGTGGCATGTATATGCGACTATGTTTGATTGCAACCTTTCCTGCATGGCAGCAATCAACAAGGCCCCGCGTACGTCATCTTCTGTGTCCCAATGTTTTTCGGCAAATGCGGACGTGGCATGAACGGTGAGCCCGATGATTCCATCGGGCGAAATACCTTTCATATGATTGTCGGCGATCCAATCTACAGTGCTGTTTGCCAACTTGATGGCACCCGGCTCGGGAAGTCCACTTGGACCGTCGAGAATGGCCAGCAGAGCGAGCCCTTTTGCGTAGGTGATCGCCCGCAGTGCCGCATGATCCTCTCCGGCATAATCGAGTCCGGTCGTATCCAGAAGTTGAAGCGTCTGCGGAAGTGGTGCTGTCAGCACGAGTTCTTGTGCGCGAAAGGTTTGTCCGTTTTCCGATGTGGCGATCCACTGATCATGGCCGCGCGAGAGTTTTTGTATCCGCTCTGAACAATGAACCGTCAATTTGCTAGCCAGGTGCTTGGGTGCGTCGGACATGCCGGAAACGCCACAGTAGCGGATTTCCCCGTTGGGGTTTTTATCATCTGGTGGTGTCCGGTACCACTCGCGCACGACGCCAGCTTCTTGCCACGCGCGCAGATATTTTTCAAACCGTTCGTCCCGAACGGTGAAAAACTGTGCGCCATGGTCCAGTCGACCACCGCCCATGCGGCGCGTGGCCATTCGCCCGCCGACGCCCCGCCCCTTGTCCACTAGCCGGACGTGCCGTCCTGCTTTTTCAAGCTCCGTTGCACAGAGCAACCCTGCAATCCCTGCACCAATAATCAGGATTTCACTTTCGTTCATGATCCGATGGAAACAAAAGCACGAATTACGGTCAATCTAATTGCCGTTTTCCTTTTGTTGCTGTCGGGGGGCGGCCGTTGACTGTTTACGGGGATTTATGATCTTGCGTTTGCGTGTTGGAGCCCTGTATGTTAAAACGCGATCTGCCACCATGCCTGTTGTGTGCAGGTTGTTATTTTTATTACACACAACATTTTCAGATCTGGGAATTTATGAAAGTCCGTACGAGAATAGCCCCGTCTCCGACAGGGGCGCCACATATTGGCACGGCTTATATTGCTTTGTTTAACCGTGCTTTTGCGAAGCATCATGGCGGTCAATTTATTTTGCGGATTGAAGATACGGATCAGGTGCGTTCCACCCGGGAGTCGGAGGCCGCGATTTTTGATGCATTGCGTTGGTTGGGCTTGGATTGGGATGAAGGGCCTGATGTTGGCGGTGCCTTTGGGCCTTATCGTCAAAGCGAGCGCACGGCGATCTATCGGGAGCATGCGGAACGTTTGGTTGCATCCGGACATGCTTATCCGTGTTTCTGCACGACGGAGCGCTTGGCCGAATTGCGCCAGATGCAGGAGGCGAATCAGACGCGAATTGGCTACGATGGTCATTGTGCCGGGCTGGATGCTGCTGCGGCAGCGCAGCGTGTGGCGTCTGGCGAGCCGCATGTTATTCGCTTGCGGACGCCGCCGGATGGTGTTTGCCAGATTACGGACCGTTTTCGAGGCGTGATCGATATTGCCTGGGAGACGGTTGATGATCAGATTCTGGTAAAGGCGGATGGGTTCCCGACGTATCATCTGGCAAATGTGGTGGATGATCATCTGATGGAAATCACGCACGTGATTCGGGGTGAGGAATGGATCAGTTCGGCACCGAAACACCTCTTGTTGTATGAAGCCTTCGGGTGGGAGCCGCCGGTATTGGCACATTTGCCATTGTTGCGTAATCCGGATAAATCCAAACTATCCAAGCGTAAGAACCCGACCGGAATCCTGTATTACCGTCAGGCTGGATTTCTGCCGCAAGCGATTCTTAACTATCTGGGCTTAATGGCGTACCGCCCCGAGGGCGATTTGGAAATATTTGATTTCGACACGATGGTTGCCAGTTTCGCTTTGGACCGCGTGAGTCTGGGAGGGCCCATCTTCGATATCCAGAAATTGCGTGCCTTTAATGGTCATTATATACGCGAACTGCAGGATGCAGAGCTGCTGGAAACGCTCAAGGGGTGGCTTTTGCAAGATGGGTCTTTGCTGGGATTGGTGCGCATGGCGAAGCCGCGATTGGAGCAGCTGGCGGATTTTGTGCCGATGACGGCTTACATGTTTGCCGATCAGGTTACGCTTGACCCTGCCGACATCGATCAGGCGGGGAAAGTGTCGGGCAAGGCCGCCGAGTGGGTGCAGTTTGCACAATGGGAATTTGAGCGATTGTCGCATTGGGAGGCAGAGGATATTCGTGGATGCTTGAGCAAGGTGGCCGAATGCGAAGGTGTCAAATTCAAGTTGCTGCTAGGTGTGTTCTTCAGGGTTTTTAGTGGTCGAGCGGTGGCCTTGCCGTTGTTTGAAACACTCGTTTGGTTGGGCCGCGATATGACATTGCGCCGGTTGCAGTATGCGCAGGAGGCGTTACGCGAAGCAGGTGTGGGGCTAAGTGGCAAGGCGTTGAAGCGTTTGGAAAAGTCCTATCAGGAGCGTTATTTTGCAGAAGGCGGAAAAGATGGCTGAGACAGAAGAACCGGTTGCCCATTTTATTGTGGATATGATTGCGAAGGATTTGGCAGATGGCCGACATGCGCAAATCATGACGCGTTTCCCGCCGGAGCCGAATGGCTATTTGCATATCGGTCATGCTAAATCGATTTGTTTGAATTTTGGGCTCGCTGCACAATTTGGTGGGGTCTGTAACTTGCGTTTTGATGATACGAACCCTACGGCAGAAGATGTAGAGTATGTTGAGTCGATCATGGAAGATGTGCGTTGGTTGGGGTTCGATTGGGCGGATCGGCTCTATTATGCCTCTGATTACTTTGAACAGATGTATATGTATGCCGAGGAGATGATTCGTGCGGGCAAAGCATATGTTTGCACGCTGTCGCCCGACGAATTCAAAGCGTACCGCGGCGTGCCGACGCGCCCCGGGAAGCCAAGTCCGTGGCGTGACCGGCCGATCGACGAAAATCTTGATTTATTCCGGCGCATGCGGGCGGGAGAATTTCCCGATGGGGCACTCGTGTTACGAGCCAAGATCGACATGAGCTCGCCGAATTTACATATGCGCGATCCGGCCATTTATCGCATCAAGCATGCGCACCACCATCGCAGTGGGGATACGTGGTGCATCTATCCGATGTATGATTTTGCACATGGCTTGGAAGATGCAATTGAAGGCGTTACGCATTCGATCTGCACACTGGAGTTTGAGGTGCATCGCCCCCTGTACGATTGGTTGCTTGATCAGCTTTCGGTACCCTGTCATCCACAGCAGATTGAATTTGCCCGTTTGAATTTGACATACACGGTGATGAGCAAGCGCAAGTTACTGGAGCTGGTGCGCGACAAGGTTGTGTGCGGGTGGGACGATCCGCGGATGCCGACGGTTAGTGGTTTGCGCCGCCGGGGCTATACGCCAACTTCAATTCGAAACTTCTGCCGGAAAATCGGTGTTACCAAAACCGAAAGTGTCACGGATATTGCTCTTCTTGAACATTGTATTCGCGAAGAGTTGAATGTGACGGCTCCGCGCGTGATGGTTGTGCAGGATCCGGTAAAACTGATCATTGAAAATTACCCAGAGGAGCAGGTTGAATATCTGGAGGGCGTGAATCACCCGGCGGATCCGGCTGCCGGCACGCGCCCGGTGGCTTTTTCGCGCGAGCTGTATATTGAGCGTGAAGATTTTATGGAAGATGCGCCCAAGAAGTTCTTTCGTCTCAAGCCGGGGCAAGAAGTACGCCTTCGTTATGGTTATCTGGTTACCTGTACGGGCTGCGAGAAAGATCCTGTCACAGGCGACGTGCTCGCTGTAACGTGCACCTATGACCCGGAAACCCGGGGCGGGAATGCCCCGGATGGTCGCCGGGTTAAAGGCACGATTCACTGGGTGAGTCGTGCGGGATGTGTCGATCTGCCCGTGCGGCTTTTTGACCGGCTCTTTAACGTTGAATCCCCGGATGATGTGCCCGAGGGCGGCCATTTTCGGGATCACCTGAACCCGGATTCCTGTCGGGAGGTTCTGGCCAAGGGGGAATCTTTTCTTCAGGATGCAATTCCGGGCAACCGCTACCAGTTTGAACGTAATGGGTACTACATTGTTGACGAGAAGGACGCAAAGCCGGGCAAGCCGGTCTTCAACCGTATTGTGGCACTAAAGGATTCCTGGGCGGGTAAGCATCGGGGATGAGATACGTCCTACGGGATGATGGAAATGACCACGGTGCGGTTACGGGCGCGGTTTTCCGGTGTGTCATTCGGGTAAGGCGGCGATGCTTGGCCAGCGGATGCCGTATGAATACGGGTGGATGGCAACCGGCCTTGATCGGTGAGAAAATGCTTCACGGTTTCAGCGCGCGCCAACCCAAGCGCAAAATTGTCCATAAATTGCTCATTGCCGGGACGCACGGGAATGGCGTCGGTGTGTCCTTCAATAATAACCGAAAATGATTCGATATGCGGTTGCAGTTGATTGGCCAGGCGCAAGAGAATATCTTTTGCGTCGGTCTGCAATCTGGTTCCGGATGGAAATAGTCCTTCATGGAACAAGATGCGAATGGCATTTTCCTCGCGTAGAATCGAGCTGCGAGGCAGATCCAGTATCGGCCAATCGAGTTGTGACGCTGGCTGTTGACTGCGCGTTGTCCTGTTCGTTCTTTCAGGCTGTAAGAGGAGGCCTTCTTCCGCTTCGGGTATATCCGGCAGCACCGGGGCAATTGGCGCGGTAACCGTTTGATCATGGGATAGGTGATTGTTTGGTTGTGCTGCAGTTGTGTTCTCTTTTTGGAACCGGGTTCGACAAGCGTAGATGCCAGCTACAACAAAGGTGATCAGCAGCCCGAATCTGAGCATACGGAAAAGGTCTTGCCGGGAAGGTTGTATGCGGGGTGGGGGGGCTTGTTTGGGCGAGGTCTGTGCTGCAAGTAGCCGCGGGGCGGGGCGTTGGGTTTCGGGCGGAGCCGCGGGGGGGGGCACAGCCAGCTCGGATGTTTTCTGAGAAACAGCAGTTCCGGGGGCCCGTTGTCTGACAGATCGCTGTGCGGCCGGTTGGCTGTTGGCGATAACATCTGCGATTTCGGCTACCAGTCGCTCTTTGTCGTCGAGATTTGAATGCAAGACCGCCAGTTCGCGCTTCCATGATTGCTCATTTGTCAAAGCGGTTGCCCGCAAATCATCGATTTGCTCGAACTGACGCTGGTTTTCCAGCTGCAGTTTATCATAGTGCTCTTGCATCTGGGCAAGTTGCGCACGCAAGTTATCCAGCTCGGTTTCGTTTTGTGCTACTTGATTTTGCATTTGCAGGAGGGCAGATTCTGCGGTGCCTCTTTCTGCTTCGGCTGCTGTCAACTGCTCCTGTAAATGGAAGGTTTGATCTTGTAATAAGGTATTTTCCACACGTAGTTTCTGGATGGTTGCTCTGGTGTCAGAGAGTTGCTCCCGCGCTTCGGCTGCACTACGCGTCAAGGTCTCCAGACGCTCGGATACGAGGATGGCGTTGTCGGCTGGCTCGGTTGCGGACTCTTGCTCGTCAGACGCGGTATTAGTGGGGTCAGCAGCCTCTATCTCGGTTACTGGCACATCAGCGAAAGGAGGCTCATCTGCGGGAACAGGAAGCGATGTTGATGGTGACGTCGCCGGAATTGGCTCCGAACCTGTAGGTGCTCTGGTTTCGCCGGTGCTTTTGTGTTTGAACAAGGTGCCCGGGGGGATGTTTCCTGCAGCGGTTTGTTCTTGCAGCATGGCCAGATGGTAGGGGCCGGCTTCGGTTCCATCCGCAAGGACAATCAGCCAATCAAACCCGAGCTCCGGCATATCGATAACGGGAAGCCATTGCGTAGCATCCTCAGAAATCATCTGGTCCGGGCTAATCCGGCCTTCCCGGCACCAAAGCTGTATACGATCGAGCTTGGCGGGGCCATACTCCTGTCCGTCAGCCGTCCGCAAGTAATATTCTGTTTCGGCGATGCCATATACCTCTTGTATTTCCATGTCAGCGATTCAATCAGTTCCCGGCAGCAAT
>JBLRXB010000087.1:0-8996 GCA_047920915.1 Kiritimatiellia bacterium | reverse complement strand
GCCGCATTTTCCGGTGGTAGCATCCCGGTCTGGTCGGGTGCGGAAAGGTATACACAGTCTGCCGATGCGTCAGCCGATGGTATGCGAGGACGTATCCTGACTGAACGTGCGGTGGAGCGATCTGCGCTTGCTTTGCTGGATGGTGCAGCGGCTGGTGATCAGGTGATGTTGGCGATGTTTTACCTTTCGTCGCGTCCGATTGTACGCGGATTACTGCGTGCCCATGCCCGCGGTGCCGAGGTGCGTGTTTTGTTGGATCCGAACAAAGATGCATTTGGTCGCGAAAAGAATGGCGTACCGAATCGTCCGGTCGGGGCGGAACTGCACCGTGCGGGAATAGCCTTGCGCTGGGCCCTCACGCGCGGGGAACAGTTTCACACGAAACTGCTGGCGCGATTACAGGCAGATGGCCAGGCCACGGTACTGCTCGGTTCCTCGAATTATACCCGGCGCAATCTCAAAAACTATAACCTTGAAACCGCGATGGAAATCCGGGGACCCATCGAGGACGCCTTTTTCGAGGATGTGCGCGCGTATCTACAGCGGATCTGGAACAATGAGGATGGCGGTGAAATCAGCGGCAATTTTGCGGTGTACGACGATGCCAGCCGTTTCCGTACCCTCCTGTATCGCATCCAGGAAGCAACTGGCCTGAGCACCTTCTGACAGTCGCATGTGGGATTGCAAAAAGGGGGGAGCATGACAGAGCGCAAGAAGCAAAAAAGCGCTGATTGCCGGCGTCCCATCCAGCGCAACAAGCAGCGGCCGCTCGTGATTGTGGCAGGTCGCAAGGATGGCCATTTGGATCAGGTGCTTCTGCATATGTTGGCAGAGGCAGCCCGGGTGGAGGACTGGGAGCTGCTCGATCTGCAGTTCACCTTCTATCGTCTGCCGATTGGTTTGGTTCCGGCGGGTGCGCTGACCGTGGCGTTGCCAACCGACCCCTTGGCAATCCAGTTACGCCGGATGGGGTGTCCGACCGTGCGTATGGGCAACTTGCCGCATCCCCAGGATCATCTGATGCCGGCGGTCATCTGGGATGCCGAGGCTGCAGGCCTTATGGCAGCCGAGTACTTTGTGGAGCGTGGCTTCCGCGATGTGGGCTATATCGGCCATATTCCCTGGTCGCAGGGAAAGCTGCAATATGAAGCGTTTGCCCGGCAAGCCCGGTCATTGGGGTGCCAAGTGCATCTGTTGCGATTTCGGGATCAGGATCTGCCGGGCGCGGAGCGCTATAAGCTGTTCAGCGCGAAGGTGTCTCACTGGCTGCAATCGGTTCCCAAGCCGATCGGGATTCTGACGGGGTCCGACACGCAGGCGGGTCGTTATGTGGCGATTTGTGCGGAAAACGGGATCCTGGTTCCGGATGAAGTGGCGATTCTCACCCGCAGCAACACAATCGGCTGCGAGATGGCACCGGTTCCGCTTTCCTCGCTTTTGCCGGACCACGCGGCCTATGTACGGCGAGCGATCACCTTGCTGAAGGATTTGATGGCGGGCAAGGCCCCGCCGCGCGAACCGATCCGGATTCCGCCCAAGGGCTTGATTACCCGCCGCAGTACCGATGTGTTGGCGGTGGGGGATCCGGCGGTTGCGCGCGCGGTGCGTTTCATGTGGGATCATCTCGACCAGGATCTTTCCGTGGAGGCTGTTGCCCATGAAGTCGGCATCCAACGCCGCCAGCTCGAACGCGCCTTCCAGCACCATCTCAAACGCGGCATCCATGCCGAACTGCGGCGCAAGCGGCTCGATCGTTGCTGCGAGTTGTTGCGCAGCACCGATCTCAAGATTGCAGATTTGGCGCCGCAAGTTGGTTTCCGGTCGGCTGATTTCCTGCACGCGACCTTCAAGCAGGCGTTCGGTATCACACCCCGGCGGTACAGACTGCAGACTGCAGACAAGCGGTAAAGCAGAAATTGGGATCCACCTTCGCCAAGGCTACGGCGGACAAGAAGCAGAAAGCAGAAATTTCCTGTGAAGGCGGGAACGCGGATGCATTGGCCGGGAGTGGGCAGCCGATTACGGAAATCAATCATCTGCATATTTAAGGTTGCATTTTAAATATACATGTATTTTAATAATGCCGCTATGAATATTCTGAGACATCTGCATTTTCCCGACGAGACATTTTTTTTATGGGGTCCGCGACAATCCGGCAAAACAACCCTGCTTAAAGCGCGTCTCCCGGATGCATTCCGTATCGATCTACTTCGGACGGATGAGCGAATGCGCTACGCACGCAATCCATCCCTCTTGCGTGAGACCGTTCGGCCGCGACCGGTTTCTCAATGGATTGTCATTGACGAGATCCAGAAAGTTCCTGAGTTACTGGATGAGGTTCACTATCTCATGCAGGAGGATCAGCGACGCTTTGCACTGTGCGGATCAAGCGCTCGAAAGCTACGTCGTTCACATGCGAACCTGCTCGGGGGACGAGCACTTCGGCGTGAATTGCTAGGGCTTTCGGCGCATGAGATCGGCGCGGCATTTGAACTCGATCGCATGCTCAATCACGGGACCTTACCGACGCATTATCTATCCCCGGCTCCCCAGGAAAAGCTTGCGGCCTATGTGGACCTTTACCTGAAGGAGGAAATACTGGAAGAAGGCCTGACCCGAAACCTGCCGGTTTTTTGGGATTTTCTCCGCGCCGCGGCGATTGGTGATACCGAAGTGACGAATTTCAGCAATATTGGACGCGAATGCGGCGTTACCTCGGCGACGGTCAGAAGTTATTATGAGATTTTGCAAGACACGCTAATCGGAACGTTGCTGCCCGCCTTCACACGCCGCGCCCGCCGCCGCGTACAGCATGCCCCGAAATTCTACTTCCATGATGTCGGCGTTGTGAATCATCTCGTCAGGCGCCACCGCGTTGAACCCGGTAGCGACGTATTCGGCAAGACATTCGAGAACTGGATTTTCCACGAGCTTTCCGTGCACCGTTGTTGCCAGTCCATTCCCTACGATTTATCCTATTGGCGCTTATCCAGTGGAATCGAGGTTGATTTCGTGTTGGGCGATGCCGATGTAGCGATTGAGGTCAAGGGGAAGGCGCGCATCCAGAGCAACGATTGGCGTCATCTCCTTGAGTTTCGCCGCGAATATCCACAGGTCGGCCGCCTGATAATCGTGAGCCTCGAGCCGTATGCGCGCATCACGGACGAGGGCGTTCATATTCTTCCCTGGCAGGACTTTCTACAGAACCTCTGGCAAGGCACACTCATCCCTGACACCCCGACTCCCTGCTGAACAATTCAGTATATGGGAGGCACTTGAAGCTATTGTGTTAATTTTGCTTGATAGTTGCATAATTTACAACTATCTTGCTTTATATGAATATAAAAGTGGATAAACTGGAGCCGATTATCGATTCGCTGCGCATGAAGGATATGCTTGCGGGGCTCAGCGACAAGCGAGGCAAGATTGCGCGGATGATCAACTGCGGCGAGCTGTTCCCACTTCGTCGCGGACTGTATGCGACCCGGCCGGATCTCCATCCATACAGTCTCGCTGCCAGCATCTACGGTCCGTCTTACCTCAGCTTCGAGACCGCACTTTCCTTCCACGGGCTCATTCCTGAAGCGGTTTATGAAATCACATCAGCCACACTCAAGCGCCCGAAGGTATTTGAAAACCATTTCGGGCGCTTTCGCTACCTGACGGTTCCCAGAACGGTCTATCCCATCGGGATCGAGCGGATCACCGAATCCGGGATTCCCTACCTGATTGCCTCTCCGACCAAGGCGTTATGCGACCGTATTGCACGCGAACCGCGAATGCGCTCAATGTCAGACGTGCGGAAGTGGGCGGGATTGATGCGATTGGACGATACCCTGCAATTTGACGCGGCAGTCCTGAATGCCTGCGCGGCAGACTATAAGAGTCCTTCGGTACACCAGCTTCGGCGTACCGTTGAAAAATATGGAGGTATCTTGACATGAACAAGGCTCTTGAAGATCTGTTACGGCCTTACAATCCCCTCACGCCGCTTGACTGGAACCATGCCATCCGGGAAGTGGTACAGGAGATCGCCCTGCTTGGCTTCTGGCGAAGCGGCTTTTTCGAGCAGGCCGCCTTTTATGGGGGAACCGCCTTGCGAATCTTCCATGGGCTGAATCGGTTTTCGGAGGATCTCGATTTCTCGCTGCTCAGCAAGCAAAGCGTTCTACGACTTGAATCGGCGTTTTCCGCAGTCGAAACCGAACTGGCGGCCTGGGGCTTCACGTTTGCAGCGGAATCAAAGAACTCCGGCGAACAAACGCGAATTGAGTCAGCGTTTCTAAAGGGCAATACCCGCATCAACCTGCTGCGGATCGGAGCACCAGAGGACTTAAGTCGCTATTTTCCCCATAACCAGAAAATCACCATCAAGCTGGAACTCGACACCACCCCACCGCCGGAAGCGTCCACAGAAGTCAAAACCCGTCTTCTGCCGACCCCCTTCCAGGTGCAGCTTTACGACCTGCCGAGTCTCTTTGCTGGCAAACTACATGCCTTGCTTTGCCGGGACTGGAAAAACAGGGTCAAAGGACGTGATTTCTATGATTTTCTCTGGTTCGTCAGCCGTCGTGTACCTGTCAACCTGCCGCATCTGCACGCTCGGATCCAGCAAAGCGGAAATGTTCACATCGAGGCACTAGATCTTGACATGCTACACAAGCGGCTCAAGGAGCGGTTCGATGTCGTTGATATTGCCGCTGCAGCCGATGAAGTCCGCCCTTTCCTGCGCGACCCGCGCGAGCTTGCGCTTTGGTCCAAAGATCTTTTCATAGGCCTGATCGCGCAAGTTCTTTCCGCCTGACAGTCGCGCATCCTTTAGCAAAATCTAACTGTAGCTGCGTTCGCCAGCATGCCCGCCGGAGCACTTGCGAAGAGGGAACCTGGCGATGGACCAACCGAAACTGCTGCCCCCCACGGCCTGCGCGGCTGAGGCTGCCTAACGGCCTTGCCCGCGTAGCCACGCCAGCATGCTGTGCTGGATATAGCGCAATGGGTTATGTGCGGGACTTGGTGGCTTTGGTTTTGGGGGCTTCTTCCTGCATGAAGAGTTTGTATTCCACGCTATCGAGCAGTGCGAGCCAGGAGGCCTCGATAATGTTTTCTGAAACACCGACCGTGCCCCAGGTTTTCTTGCCGTCGGTAGATTCGATCTGTACCTGGGTGGTGGCGGCGGTGGCTTCCTGGGGGTCGAGGATCCGGACGCGGAAATCGGCAAGCTGCACCTTGGTGATTTCGGGGAAGAAGGGACTGAGGGCCTTGCGCAGGGCACCATCTAGTGCATTGACGGGGCCATCGCCCTCTGCCACCGTGTGTGCCACGGTATCTTTGACGCGGACCTTGACGGTGGCCTCGGAAATACAGGGCTCATCAGATCCGCGTTTTTCCACGACGACCCGGAATCCTTCCAGCTCAAAGAATGGCTTGTGCTTTTTGAGGACTTTCTGCACGAGGATCTTGAAGGAGGCATCGGCGGATTCAAAGGTGTAGCCCTTGTGTTCCAAGGCCTTGAGTTCCTTCAAGATGGCGGCCGTTTCTTCTTTGGTGGCTGAGCCCCCGCCGACTTCCTGCGCTTTGAGCAGAATGCTGCTGCCACCGGATACCTCGGAGACCAGAACATGGCGCTCGTTGCCAACCGATTCGGGATGAACATGCTCGAAGGTCTCAGGATTTTTCTGTACGGCATTCACATGCGCGCCACCCTTGTGGCTGAAGGCGGCATGGCCGACGAAGGGGGCGCGCACATCGCTGCGCAGGTTTACCAAGTCGTCTACGAAAAGAGAAAGGTCGCGCAGATGCCGCAGCTTGCTGGGGGGGATGCAAGCGACCCCGAGCTTGAGTTGCAGGGCTGGCATAATGGTCGTGAGATTACAATTTCCGCAGCGTTCGCCATAGCCATTCATGGTGCCTTGCACTTGCAGGGCACCCGCGCGCACGGCCTCGATGGCATTGGCCACACCGCAGCCACCATCATTGTGCGTATGAATGCCGATGGCGGTTGCGGTGGCATGCTTGACGGTCGCGGTGATGCTAAAGACTTCGTGGGGCATGCAGCCGCCATTGGTATCGCACAGTACCAGCACATCGGCACCCGCCCGCGCGGCCGCTTCGAGCACTTGCATGGCATACTCGGGATCATTCTTGTAGCCATCGAAGAAGTGTTCGGCGTCGAAGATGACTTCCTTGCCTTGATCCTTCAGGAACGCCACCGTATCGCCCACCATGGCCAGATTCTCGGTGGGCGTGGTGCGGAGCACATCCTTGACATGCAGCTTCCAGCTTTTGCCGTAGATCGTGACGACCGGGGTGTGGGCCTTGAGGAGCCCCTGCACGATGGGATCATCCTGAACCCTGGTTTTGACGCGGCGCGTGCTGCCGAACGCCGCGATCTTGGCGTGTTGAAACTCTTCGCGACGGGCCGCTTCGAAAAAGGCCATGTCCTTGGGGTTCGAGCCGGGAAATCCCCCCTCGATGTAATCGACACCGAATTGATCCAGGCGGCGTGCCAGCAAGAGCTTGCCGATCGAGGAAAATGAAACGCCTTCGGCCTGGGCACCATCGCGCAAGGTGGTGTCATAGATCGCTACTTTTGCTTTTTTCATGGTCTCTCCTGCATTAATCCGTCAGGTTGGCTGGGTTCTCAAAAAATTCCCTGTAGAGTGCCCGGAGTGCTGGCAGGGCATCCTCGTCGCTGACACCGAACATCATGCTAATTTCGGAGGAGCCCTGGTTGAGCATCTCGACATTCACGCCTGCCTCCGCGAGGGCGCGCGTGGCCCCGCTGGCCACACCAACGGCATAGCGCATGCCTTCGCCCACGATCATGATCAGGGCCATGCCGTGCTCCACGCTGATATTGTCGGGTTCAAGTTCCTCCTTGATCCGGCGACAGACTACCTCTTCTGTTGCGGTGGGGAACCCCGCCTCATCAATGATGATCGAGATATTGTCAATACCGGAGGGCGTATGTTCGTAGGAAACGCCTTCCTCCTCGAAAATCTGGAGCAGGTGTCGTCCGAAGCCGATTTCACGGTTCATGAGGTACTTGCTGATAAAGACGGTGCAGAAGCCACCACTGGCGGCAATGCCGACGACCCGACTATCGATGACCTGATGTTCGGGAACGATCATCGTGCCGGGGGCATCCGGGGCATTCGTGTTCTTGATGCAGATCGGGATGCCTGCGCGTACGGCCGGAATGATGGCCTCATCGTGCAGCACGCCGAACCCGGCATAGGACAGTTCGCGCATTTCCCGGTAGGTGAGTTCGCGCACGGCTAACGGGTTATGAATAACCCGGGGGTCTGCCACATAGACCGCATCCACATCCGTGAAATTCTCGTAGAGCATGGCGTTGGTTGCGGCCGCCAGGATGGCACCGGTGATGTCAGACCCACCGCGCGAGAAGGTTACAATCTCGCCGCCGGGCGTATAGCCGAAGAAACCGGGAAACACAACGATGTCCTTGGTATAGGCCAGTTCGGCCAGGTTTTCGAGGGATTGCGGTAGCAGACGGGCATGGCCGTACTCATCGCTCACGAGCAGTCCCGCCTCGCCGGGATTCAAGTATCTGGCACTACAGCCAGCCTTGCGGAGCGCCCCGGCAATGAGGCGTGCGCTGTTATCCTCGCCAGCAGCCTTGACGGCATCTTGATAGCGGCCAACGTGCTCGATCGAACCTGCCACGGTATCGTGCAGGGCGTTGGTAATGGCGGTTGCGACAGCAGGATCGAGCTCCAAATCGCGGCAGATATCGGTATACCGCTCAACGACTGGGGCAAGCAGGCTTTCCCAGTCCCCTTCCGCTAACCGGGCTTCGGCGCAATGCATTAACATGTCGGTTATCTTGGTATCCTCCTTGGAACGCTTGCCCGGGGCGGATACCACCACGATTTGCCGCGTGGGATCCGCCAGAATGATGTTGCAAACCTTTCTGATCTGGTTTGCGTCGGAAACGGAACTGCCCCCGAATTTACATACTTTCATGTTTAGATCCTTGTGTTTAGATGCTTGCGATGCGTAAGCGCACTGCCGGAGGTTGGACTACCGGGAGTTCGGCAATCGCCGCAAGTGCGGCGGTCATGTCTGCTTCGAGCGCTTCGTGGGTCACAATGACTAATGCGGCATGTCCCTTGGCATCCGGGCGCTTCTGTATAAAAGACTCGATGCTGATATTACGCTTTGCGAGTAATCCCGTGATCTGGGCGAGTACACCGGGTTGATCTGCGACCGATATGCGCAGGTAATAGCGGCAGATAATCTGCTGGATATCCTTGACCTGTAGCGATTCGCCCGTCGGGGGAATGGCGGGTACGCGCATCATGGCGTCCATGGTCAAATTGCGGGCGGCATCGGCAATGTCGGCTAGCACGGTGCTTGCAGTCGGTAGGCGCCCGGCCCCACGCCCATAGTACATGGTGTGGTCGGCGAGATCGGATTCTACCATCACGGCATTAAATACGCCATGCACGGATGCGAGCAGGGAGCTTTGCGGAACCAGTGTCGGGGCTACCCGGATTTCCACGGCATCGCCGTCACGCCGAATCACGGCCAGCAGTTTGATGTGGTACCCGAGTGCGGCCGCCTGTTCGACGTCCGTACGCGTAAGATCACGGATTCCCTCGATATGCACCTCTGTGAGGTCGAAGGGTTTGCCGTAGGCGAGGGAGGCCAGGATGGTCGCCTTGTGGGCCGTATCGAATCCGTCGATATCCAACGATGGATCGGCTTCGGCAAAGCCCAGGCTTTGGGCATCCTCGAGTACGCTCGCGAAGGGTAGGCCTTCTTGCTCCATGCGTGTGAGGATGTAATTGCTGGTGCCGTTGAGAATCCCTTGAATGGATAGGATGTTGTTGCCGGCGAGACCTTCGCGCAGGGCGCGTATGATGGGGATGCCGCCTCCGACGCTGGCGCCGAAATAGAGGTCGGCGTGTTGCTGCTCCGAAAGTGCATACAGGGCATCGCCATGTTCGGCGAGTAGTTTCTTGTTGGCGGTT
>JBLRXB010000086.1:0-8997 GCA_047920915.1 Kiritimatiellia bacterium | reverse complement strand
AACCAGCCCCGTTATCTGGGCGCGGTGTTTACCATAGCAAGGGCATGGCACGATGCAGGCAAACCGCAGACAACAGAAACCCGTCACGACTTCCGCAAATGGGCAAAATCCCTCGACTGGATCACGACCAACATATTCAATGCTGGATCCCTGCTAGATGGTCACGATGAAGTCAAGGAACGCATGACAAACCCTGCTTTGAATTGGTTGCGTGATATCGGTATTGCGGTCATTCGATGCGGCCATGCCGCGTAGCGGCTTAGTTCAACAAAAGCGTATCTACTGCAATCTCTCACAAGACAGCATCATAAAGGCTAGACCACCCACCTCCATTCAATGTTTTTTGCACAAGTTGACATTCGCGTCCGTTTAGTGGACGAATCATCCACCTCAACATCCGCGACCGGATCGGGCGTCAAGCAATATCCGGCACGCAACCGCAGGCATTCACGACGGAACACAGCATAAAACAACATGGAACGATGCAAGACGTGTTACCAATGAACGTTACCAGTTGAGTTATTCTTGAATCGCTATCATGCTATAAATAATTGATTAACAGCACTTTAAGAAGACTGGCGGAGAGGGCGGGATTCGAACCCGCGGAACCGGTTAAGGTTCACACGCTTTCCAAGCGTGCTCAATAGGCCACTCTGACACCTCTCCATTCTTCCAACATGCCCACAGCGGCTCGATCACCAAACTGCAAGGCCACCACGTCCGCCGTAGCTTTAGCGAAGGTGGATCTGACACCCCTCCGAAATATCGCTGCTGCGTTCAGGCTCAGGGAAGGTAAGACACTCGTGCCTGTAATTCAAGCACGAACCGCTTAATAGTACGTCTCGGCATGGATTTGGTCACGCGAAATCCCCTTGCTTTGCAGTAGCGCAAACATTTCGTAGATCATATCACAGCTGCCGCACAGATAACACGCTGTGTCCGCCAATAGCCCGTGATTTGCCAGAACTTGCGTTACACGTCCGGTATATTCCCCTGCCCCACCTGATTCGCGCGATAAACAAGCATGATACCGTTTGGCGTCAAAAGCGTGCCGGGCATAACATTCGGCAGAACGCCGTACGCCATGGTAAAGCTGGTAATCTGCCTGTGGGGTGCCACCAATGATCGAATGAAATGGAGCAATTCCCGTTCCGGTGGCCACAAATAAAAAACGTTTGTTTTGAAAATCAGGCGGTAACACAAAAGCCCCCTGTACCCCCTGAACCTGGAGCGGATCTCCGGGTACAAGCGATGCCAGCTGAGAAGAAACCGATCCGTCAGGGATGACCCGCACCAGTATTACCAACCAGCCATCTTGCGGACGCGAGAAAATGGAGTATTCCCGTAAATCACCACCGGGGATGCCCAGCAAAAGATATTGTCCGGCGAGAAATTGCAAGTTCTCACGTGTAAAACGAATCAGCGATGTTCCTGCCGTGAGCTGCGTAACCGATAAAATCCGATGCGATGTCACGGTCTCAGGTTCCTACCACGGGAACGGCAGCCCGTTCAGCCAGGACTTTTCGCAAAAAGGCATCGTATTGAGCACCGGCGTGATAGGAAGACCGCACCAATGGCCCCGCCTCGCAATACAAGAACCCTTTGGACAAGGCCGCAGCTTTCAATTCGGCGAATTCCTCCGGTTTCCAGTATCGTGCTACGGGCGCATGCGTCTTGGTTGGCTGCAAGTATTGCCCGAGATTCAGGATGTCGACTCCCATGGCCAGCAAATCATCCATCGCCGCCAGCACTTCTTCAGGCTCTTCACCCAGTCCCAGCATCAAACTCGATTTGGTCACTGCAGCCGGATCCATTTCCTTGACCATTTGCAGATAACGCAACGAGCGATCATAGTCTGAACGCGAGCGGATCCGAGGTGTCAAGCGTCGGACTGTTTCCAAATTATGGCTATTGATCTCAGGCCGGGCCTTTACAATACAAGCTACTGCCGTGTGCTCAACCATCAAATCGGAAACCAGCACTTCGACCGAGCAATCTGTGTTCTGTTCCCTTATGGCCTCTACCGTTTCTGCGACAATACCGGCACCACCATCCGGAAGATCATCCCGCGTTACCATAGTGATAACGACATGCCGGAGCCCCATCTCCCGAACCGATGCGGCCAAGCGGCGCGGCTCGTCGTGATCAACGGCCTCGGGCAACCCCGTATCAACGGCACAAAAGCGGCAGCGACGCGTGCACGTGTTCCCCAGAATCATAAAGGTAGCTGTTTTCCACTTACCCCAGCACTCATGCCGATTGGGACACTTCGCGGACTCGCAGACCGTGTTCAAACGCTGCCCACGCACAACATTACGAACCGTACTGCAATCCTGCCCGCTTGCCAGCTTGATCCGCAGCCACTCGGGTTTACGCCGCTGCACTTGCTCTTTCTCCACGACGCTCACGCGTTGGCCTCCTCTACCGTCTTGGCGAGGCGATCAATGAGCACAAATGCCAATGCTGCCCGCTGATTCCGCGTCAATCCTTCTTCCAACCGATCAACTTCTGTACGAAGCAATGCGCCTGCATCCGACTCCTCGGCAAAGAGACGAAATGCACCATCTAATTGCTTCTGATTAAAGCAATAAACGGACCGCCCTCCCGTAATGTCCTGCGCTTCGACTGACATCCTATTTACTCCCGAAACTGGATCCGCACCCGCAAGAGCCACAAGCATTGGGGTTCTTGAAACGGAAGCCGGAACGGATCAAATCATCGCTGTAATCAATTGTCAACCCATCCAGCAGCGCAACGCTCTCGCCTGTGGTTACTACGCGGATGCCGTCCTGATCGAATAGCACCACATCGCTCGCATTCAGATCCGTGTCGATCGAGGCTGAATACGTCATCCCTGAGCAGCCCCCGGGAATAACACCGATCCGCATGAAAGCGTGCTCCGCCAGCTCCATTCCGCGTAGCTCCTTTATCGCCTTTTCTGTAACTGCTATTGCCTGCTGCATACATTGGCTCCCTGTAACTATATCCAAAAAAAAGTGCCTTAATTAACTATATGTAAATTATGAGTTGTGCGGGCTGTTGTCCAGAACCGATTTTGCATTTGATAAAATACAAAATATTCCAACAAACGGCTTGCATACAGATGTATGCACCGAGTAGCTTTTACGTGAGCACAGACGTACACAGGCTATCGCACGGACAGAATTCAGGAGATTTTCATGGCCGAAAAAATGTCACAGCCAGCAACACCAACCCTGATTATTCGACCGCATATTGATGGTTATAGCCTATCGATCCAGAAGTGTAAACTGTTGGTCGTCAGCGGCCCGCTAACAGGGCGGGAATATGTTTTACATACCGAGAATTTCACGCTTGGATCGAGTCGCAACAATGATCTTGTGATTGATGATGCCACGGTCTCCCGTCGACATTGTGAGATCAATCTTACAACCGATGGTTATGCGATTCGGGATCTTGGCAGTACGAATGGAACCTATGTACAAGGTGTTCGGATTCAAAGTGCCTTTCTGGGGACCGGGTCGGAATTTCAATTAGGGGAAACGCGTCTTGTATTCTGCCCGCTGCAGGAGCGTCAGGAGTTCAAAATCAGCCCCGCCAGTGCCTTTGGCCGTCTCTATGGCGAAAGCACGGCCATGCGGCACGTTTTTCATCTGGCAGAGCGCTATGCCCCCACCGACTCCACGATCCTGATCGAGGGCGAAACGGGTACCGGCAAGGAGGTGCTTGCCGATGAGATGCACAAGCACAGCCTGCGGAGCAAGAAACCTTTTATCGTAATTGATTGTGCATCGCTGGCCCGCGAGCTTGTCGCTAGCGAATTATTTGGTCATACGAAAGGTGCCTTTACAGGAGCCATCACCGATCGTGTGGGTGCTTTTGAAGCTGCTGAAGGCGGGACGGTATTTCTGGACGAGATTGGTGATCTGAGCCCCGAACTGCAACCACAACTACTGCGTGTGCTGGAAAAGCGCGAAGTGCGTCGTGTTGGCAGCAACACACCTCGTCCGATTAATGTCCGTATTATTTCCGCCACGAATCGCAAACTGCAACAAGAGGTCAATGCCGGGCGTTTTCGGGAAGATCTCTACTTTCGTCTCTCGGTTGTGCATATCCACATTCCCCCACTACGGACGCGCAGGGACGATATCCCCGTGCTGGCAAAACGTTTCCTGTCAGAATTTTTAGGTACGGATGCCGAAAAGCACTTCAAGAGCGTGGAGCTGGCCTCGCGCTCACTTAAGCAACATACTTGGCCGGGCAATGTGCGCGAATTGCGAAATGTGATTGAACTGGCCACACACAGTGATCAGTCGCCTCTGGATCTAGCCTCGTGTCTCTATCCATCCCGAAGCAACAATCCGCGCGGAATGGAAAGAGTGAGTGCTGACCGGCCTTTTAAAGTATTAAAACAGGAAATCATCCAGGACTTTGAATTGGCGTACATCACGGATCTGCTTCGCCGTCATGATGGAAATGTGTCGCAGGGCGCAAAGCAGGCTGGCATTGAACGCGCCTACCTGCAAAGGCTTGTGCGCAAATACGGACTACGTGAGCAACAGGAAGAAAGCTGATCGGTTACGCCTCGTCGTCTTCCGCGAGTAACAGATCGGCATCCCACTGAAAAGCCCCATCCAGTCGCGTGCGCAAGTCTTCTGCCGAAAAAGCATAGCACGGGTCGATTTCAATCTGGTAGCGCGGCTCGCCATCGGCCCCACGCGCTACGGTGACCCCGCACGATTCCATCCACCCGGCAAATTTGCGGATCATGTCGCGCTTTGTCGTTGCGGGAGAATCCTCACCCGCGGCATTCTTGACCGGCGAGAATTCCAGCGATCGATCAAATGCGACATGCAAAACGCGGTCTGCATCGGGCAAAACATCAAAAATGAACTTTTCGAATTTCCAAGCATTCGGGTTTTCGGGCTTTACCGTTTTCTTCTGTGAATCCACATACGGAACCTGCTTGTGTGCCAAATGCAGAAGCATGGGACGCTTGGCTGCCTTTTTGAGAAATGCAACCGAAAACACATGGATTGCCACGCTCCCGTACAGTAGCCACAAACGGCCATCCGGTTGTGTTGCCGCCATCTGCTCGGGGGTCAATTCAGAGTATTCCACAATACAGGACTGGCCATCGCGTTCTACCACAACACCAATTTTCTCTCCCGGATCCCGCTTTTCACAAACCTTTACCGACACATCCGCACTTTCTGAAAGGTGCAACCCGATAAATACCGGATCGGCTATTTCTACGAGCGGATTATCCACTTGAAAGTAGAACAGGGTGTCAACGCCACGCTGATCCATGTCGGCGAACATTCCCTTGAGCTCCAACGCGCGAATCGTGCCGCCATGGCCATCCGGATTCATGAATATTTTGCCAGGGCTTTCCAGAATCAACGTACCGTCGTCACGTAGTGCCGGCCACATTCCCTGCGAAAAGAAGAGAACCCGATCGGGAGCCAAACCAAAATAGTTATGCTGCACGAAAAAGCTGCGGGTATCGGCATCGTTAGCCTGACTCGTCATAATATAGAAAGGGATTTCCGCCTGGTAATGCCGCTCCAATGCCAGAATCTTACGTGCATGAATTTCGAACAGCGAAGCACCCGAGAGAGGACCAATCTCATAGGCACCCTTGGGGCCCTCAAACCCCAATCGTGACCCCTGACCACCAGCAACCAGCAGTACGCCGACACGCCCCATTTTTAGCGCAGCCGCGCCCACCTTGGCACTAGCTTCGGCACGTGCATGCACCTCTGGCAGCTCTAATACAGGTGCAGGGACAATATCCGTTCCACCTCCTGCGGTCGCTTCGTTTCCTTTCAGCAGAGTCTCCTGCATCTGGCGAATGGCATCAAAGTCGATACTCGCAATCTGCTCAAGTAGTGCAGTCTGCTCAGGTTGTGATAAATCATCATAAAAAGCCAGAACGTGCCCTTGATTGTGTTGGTCCAAGATTCTTTGCGCCGCTTCGAATGTCATGCTCTTCCCCTGTCTATCATGATCGATCTATTTCAAAATACAAACGAGTGCCAATCTACGCAAATGATTGTAGAAATGCAAACCTGCAGAACGCGTGACGATTTACCGATAAAGGGTGTGTAGCAACATTTCGGCATCTTCCCGCGAAACAGGCCGCGGGTTAGCCTCTGTTGATCCCGACGCCAGCACCTCGTCAATCATCGCTTCCGCTTCCAAAGGATAAGGCAATCCTGTATTGGCGGGGATGTGTAACGCGCACAGTAGTTCCCCTACCCGCTGATCCACACGGCCGCCGAACATCGCATCTAATTCCCGGAACCGTACTGGATCTGCACCGCGATTGAACTGCAAAATGTGCGGCAGGGCCATCGCGCAGACCAGGCCGTGCCCCAGACCGGACTGCATGCCCACAGGATGCGCCAGCCCATGCCCGACACCAAGACGAGCACCCGAAAGTGCCAATCCCGCCAAGTAACTCCCGACCAACATGCCATGTGCCGCGTCTCTGTCGAGTGAATCGGCATAAAACCGTTCAAGGTATTGCAAGATGAGCCCGAGCGATTCCCTGGCAAAACTGTCGGTAACGCGCGTCCGCTTACCACTACAAAAGGCTTCCACCGCTTGAACCAAGGCGTCCATGCCGGAATGCGCAATTTGCGTAGCTGGCATCCCGATCAGCGTACACGGATCGAGAAACACCGCTCTAGCGACAAAGGATGGATGCCGAATCGAGCGTTTGAATTTGTTTTCGGGATCCGACAGAACCGCCACCATGGTCGCCTCAGATCCTGATCCTGCGGTTGTCGGCACTGCCAGAAACGGCACCCCCACCGTATCGATGGATCGGCCACCATGGTAATCGGAAACCGCACCGGGAGCATGTAATAGACCGGCAACAGACTTGGCGCAATCCAATGCACTGCCGCCGCCGATACCGGCTATCCATTCCGCGCCCTGTCCGCGCGCCACTTGCAGCACATCTTCCACCTGATCCAACGTGGGTTCGCCCCCACTGTAGCGCCACGGCAATACGCTCCGACCGGTTTTACCCTGACCTAGCATAACATCCAGAGCACCCGATGATTTGGCCGACCGGCTATATAACACGAATCCGCGTCGTCCGAAAGAGTGTGCCACACCGGCAAACTGCCGCAGACAATGAGCCCCCTGCAACACGCGCCCCGGAAAAACCATATCACCCGGTAAAACGCATTCACCAACTTCGAAATGTTCCATATTGTCCTCGATAAGCCGGATCACTAAAATCATGCGTGCGACAGCAGAACGTCCCATCTGCAATTCGCAATCGATCAATCGTCATCTGTGTATGCGAATTAAACAAGTTTCAGACTTGCAATCAAGACATCTTCAAGCGTATGGTGGCACGAATCCTGATCAAAAGTGCGATCAGGGAAACGAGTAAGACTCCACGGTCTGAAAGCGGATTCATACAAGCGCCAGTAAAAGGCGAATATGCAGAAAGGAACAAACGTGGACGAGAATACCCTAGTGAACCGCGATTTCGCGGCCGAGCCTGTCAATGTGCAGGAAATGTTGGATGCAGGCTTGCATTTCGGACATCAAGTAAGACGCTGGAATCCGAAAATGAAGCCATACATTTTCGACAAGCGCAATGGCATTCATATCATCGATCTTAACAAGAGCTTGTTTATGCTCGAGCAGGCAGCTGCTTATGTTGAGAAGCTCGCAGAATCCGGACGGGAGATTCTGCTCGTCGGGACCAAAAAGCAGGCCCAGAGCATCATCAAGACCGTAGCAGGCGAGATCGGCGTGCCGTATGTATCCCACCGTTGGATGGGTGGTATGCTTACAAATGCAGATACAATCCGTCAGCGCGTAGCACGCCTGAAAGAATTGGATTCGATTGAAAAGAGCGGTGCTCTCGCCAGCATGCACAAGAAGGAAGCTTCTGTGCTGCGTCATGAGCTGGAAAAACTGCGTCGCAACCTCACAGGCATAGCAGAGATGCGTAAAGCGCCAGCCATGCTTTTCGTGATTGATGCCCCGCGCGAGGACATTGCCGTACTGGAAGCCAATAAGCTGAAAATTCCTGTTGTGGCGATGGTCGACACCAACGCCGATCCGGATCTGGTGGATTACCCCATTCCCGGTAACGATGATGCCATTCGCGCCATTGAATTGGTCACACGGCGTATTGCCGCTGCTTACAAAGCCGGTCATACGCGTTGGGAAGAAGCCGAAGCTGAACGCGCACGTAAACAGGCTGAGGAAGAAAAGCGGATTGAAGAAGCGCGCCGCAAGGCCGCTGAAGAAGCGCGCAAGGCACGCAAGGCGGCCGAAACGGCTGAAAAAGAAAAAGCTGCTGCAACAGCTGCAGCGGCCGAAGAAGCAGCCAAGCAAGAAGCCGAACCCGCCAGTGCGGAAGCACCCGTAGAGGCCGCCCCCGCCGCGGATGCAGAAACACAGGCCTGAACCGAAATCCCCGAATGCCAATATTCGTATCGGCATTCGGGTATCTAACAAGAAATCATTTCAACATAAGGATAGAAAAATGGCAATTACAGCAGCACAGGTAAAAGAACTGCGGGATGCTACGAACGTGAGCATGATGGAGTGCAAAAATGCGTTGGAGGACTGCGGCGGCAATATGGATGAAGCCTTCAAGGTTCTTCGCGAAAGAGGTATGGCCGTGGCCGCCAAGCGGGCCGACAAAGAGGCCAATCAAGGAATTATATCGGCTTCCGCCAGCGCGGACAATAAGACTCTGGCGATGGTTGAGGTCAATTGCGAAACCGACTTCGCTGCCCGCAACGACTCCTTCAAGGAATTTGTACAGAGTGTTTCCGATAAAGCATTGGAAACCGACGAACCCTTAAGCAAGGTAATGGAAGAGGATCTGATCAAAAAGGTCGCGTCCATCGGCGAAAATCTCAAGATTCGTCGCAATGTGCGTTACCAGCTCGCCGGATCAGGTCGCCTCGGTAGCTACATTCATATGGGCGGCAAGGTTGGCGTACTGATCGAAGTTGCCTGCCAGAACCAATCCAG
>JBLRXB010000085.1:0-8999 GCA_047920915.1 Kiritimatiellia bacterium | reverse complement strand
GCCCGCGCAAGCGCCGATCGGCCGAACGTTCAACACCTTCCCTGCCGGCCATCTCCGGCAGATAATAGTGAAAGGGATTTTCCGCCTCACGCGCCGTATCCGCTCTTCCTACATACCCCAGCAAATGCGAAGCCACCATCCCTTGCGGATACACCCGCTCGGATTCAACATAAATATCCACCCCCGCGAATACGCGACCACTCTCCGCCCACCGCGCCATGGCCGCCGTATCAAGCCCGCGCCAGGCAATAAACGGCAATGGTAAACGACGCTGCACATGCCGTTGAATATCGCCCCGTTCCACCTCTCGATCAAGTGCCAGCACCTGCGACAACTCATCTATCAAGGCATCAATATGATCAATCGTTCGCGACCAAGGCCCCCTTTGCCGCAACTCTGCTGTGTAAAGAGCTAAACAGTAAACGGGTTGATTATCAGCCAGAACCAAACCATGCCGATCGTAAATACGCCCCCGAATCCCCGGTAAGCGCACGCGCCGTATACTCTGCCGATCCAGACTCATCGCAAATTCATCCGCCCGGACTACCTGAATGCGCCATAACTGCCAAATCAAAAAACCCATCATCAGCAGCATCCCCGCCAGTACCAACAGGATGCGTATGCGTACCGTCTGCAAGCGTTCACGCGTTAACATGCGGCACCTCCTCTCCCGGCAAGAGATCGAGCCCACGGTGAAGCTTATCGATAAACGCACACAGCAACGGCGTTACCCCGGCACCAGCCACAACCGGAAAGACAACATTGCTGACTAGCCGCAGCAGGGAAAGACCGCCATACCCATCGGAAAGCAGCAGCCCTAAACGAACGAATACAATCCCCAAGCACGTTGCCACACCAAAAACGGCAGCCGTTATGGCCGCATCCGCCACAATTTGCCTGCGAAAACGATCGGCCAGATATACCAAAACGCCATAAACCATAACAGCGGGCCCCGGCTGCCCGAAACTGAAAGCATCTACCAGAGCCCCCATCACAACCGCTACAACAAGCGCACCTGCCAGCTTTTGCCGCAAGGCATAATACACCACAACCGCACTCACCCAGGGCACATGAAGCTGCATCCCGAACAGAGAAATGGGCAAAAGCACTTCAAGCAGAAGGGCTATTGGCACAATCACCATCATGAATCCCCAGAAATACAAAACATAACTCCTTAATCAAGAACCACAAAAACATGCTGCAACGAGCGCAAATCGGCAAATGGCTGTATCTCGGCCACCTGATACAATCCGCTCTCATGCATGCGGACACTCACAACCCGCCCAACCGGCAACCCCTCGGGAAACACATGTCCCAAACCCGATGTCATCACCGCGTCCCCCACGACAATTTCATGATTGGATGGCAGATAACGAATCTCGGCCGGTCTAGCGGCTGCCAGCAGCTCCAAGCCACCTTTGCCACTGGCCCGCACCCCCGCTCCATGCATCACCCCGAATGCTTGATTACGGTCGATTTTTGCACTTAACTTACTGTTGGGATCCGTAAGCAAAAGAACGTCACTGCTACGACTGGCCACATCCAGTGTCCGGCCGATCAACCCATCCGAAGTAATGACCGCCATATCCGGCAAGACCCCATCACGGTGCCCCTTGTTGATCCGGACCGTTTGCCACCAACCGCCCAGTTCGCCCCGCGCGGTCACTTCGGCCAGCAACAACGTACGCGGCGACAAGATGGCAAAACCGAGCTGTTGCCGGAGAGATTCATTTTCGCGCCGAATCAACTGCAACTCCAGTATACGAAAATCTCGCTCTGCCAATTCCTCGACGAGGCGCTGATTCTCTGCCGCGAGCCGGGCTTTGTGCCTCATTGCATCCAGCAACGCCGTGCTGCGACGATACCCCGCCACCAACGTACTTTCAAAGGGGTAAAACGTATCCCGAAGGGCACTACGCACCCGTCGAGCTGCCTGATGAGGCAGATTCAGAAAGATCAATACCAGCAACGCCAGTAGACCAAAATATATTCGCTTTTCTCTCAACGCCTGCATTCCCGATCAAACCACGTGATCAAATCACGAGGCTCTCATCCATCGGAAAGCGCAATAAAGAGGTACAATACTGGTTTAACTGTTGGTACGACGCAGGAAATGCAGTTCATTGAGCACGACGCCGGTCCCTTCTGCCACAGCACTGAGTGCATCATCAGCAATGTGCACGGGGAGGCCCGTCTGCTCCGCAATTAACTTATCAATCCCACGCAATAAAGCACCACCACCAGCCAGCACCATCCCACGATCAACAAGATCTGCCGCCAGTTCAGGAGGACAACGTTCCAATGTCACCCGCACGGCATCAATAATCGATGACACCGGCTCCTGTAATGCCTCACGGATCTCTTCAGACGTAATCGTCAGCGTCTTGGGCAGCCCCGCCACAAGATCACGTCCCTTAACCTCGATGCTGGTATCCTCGCCCGTCGGATAAGCTGACCCCATGGTCATCTTGATTTCCTCGGCCGTGCGCTCCCCGATCATCAAATTGTATACCCGTTTCATGTACTGGACGATACATTCGTCCATTTCATCACCACCTACGCGAACCGTTCGGCTGAAAACGATTCCCGCCAAGGATATCAACGCCACCTCTGTTGTGCCGCCCCCGATATCCACGACCATATTACCCGCCGGCTCATGTACCGGCAAACCGACACCAATCGCGGCAGCCATCGGCTCCTCGATCAGAAATACCTCACGCGCCCCGGCATGTGTCGCCGAATCCTTCACCGCACGCTTTTCCACTTCCGTAATATCACTTGGAACCGCGATCACAATACGCGGCCGGACCATCTTGCGATGCCGCTGGATCTTGCGGATAAAATACCGAAGCATTGCCTCGGTAATCTCAAAATCCGCGATAACACCAGCCTTCATCGGACGAATCGCCACAATATTGCCCGGCGTGCGTCCCAACATACGCTTGGCATCCTCACCAACCGCCAAAACCCGCTTGGTACCCTCCTGAATAGCCACAACAGAGGGCTCGCGCAGCACGATACCACGATCCTTGACATAGACCAGCGTATTGGCCGTCCCGAGATCGATACCAATATCATTCGAAAATAAACTTGCAAAACTGCTCCACATGCGCAGTCTCCCTCCAGCAAAAGGCTCGTAAATCCCACTCCGTCATAAAACACATAACTCTGCTGCGTATCCGCTTTGCAGTCAAGTGAATTCACCGCCTGCGGCAATAAAAATCCAACCGTTGCCGAAAGCATTGACTTGCACAAAACCTTCCAGTAGCTTCCCTCGATTATGGAAACCAATCCCAATCGCTACGTCATTTCTGTCTTGATCGCGGATCGCCCCGGCATTCTGCGTGATATTACCGGCACCGTCACCGACCTTGGCGCCAACATCGACGGCATACGCCAAACGGTTGTGGCCGGCTATTTTACCGTCATGCTAACGGCCACACTCCCATCCGCCATTACCGCTACGGAGTTGCAACAGCGTATGCTGAAGGCCTTTCACGCCGGAGACGCCAGCATCGCGGTTGAACCCTATGACAGCCAACGCGTCAACTCCCAAATCGGGGGCGAACGCTATATCGTGACACTTACAGGCGATGACCATAGCGGTATCCTGCGCGCTGTAACTGCATTTTTTGCTGAACGCAAAATCAACATCGAAGACTGGAATGTCGAATTCAGTGGCTCCCATATCACCCATGTCGGCCAAATCTCCGTACCCGATCTGCTGGATATCAAACAGGTCCAAATTGAATTCCGCCACCTCGCGCAGCATCTCAACCTGAAAGCCGGCATCCAACACGAATTCATTTTCAGAGCCATTAGTGAAGTCGGCCCTATCCGTGGCCTGTTGGAACAAAAACATCCGGGAGCACGGTCATGATCAATACGCAGGAAGTACTAAGCACTGTCCGCATGCTGGAAGAGGAGAACCTGGACGTTCGGACGGTTACCATGGGCATCAACCTGACCGATTGCGCCGGACCAACCATACAGGGGGTCTGTGACAACGTGTACGAGAAAATTTGCCGCAAAGCCGCCAATCTGGTGCGGGTCTGCGACGAACTCTCTGCCCGCTATGGTGTCCCGGTTGTCAATAAGCGCCTCGCCATTTCCCCCGCCAGCCTACTGTTGGGCCGGCACGACCACAAAGGGGCCGTTGCGCTAGCCAAAGCATTGGACCGCGCGGCAGGCGAAGTGCGCGTTGATCTTATCGGCGGCTTTACCGCCCTCGTTCACAAAGGCATGATTCCATCCGAGAAACTCCTCATCGAAGCACTGCCCGAAGCCCTCAACTCCACACAACGCGTCTGCTCATCCGTAAGCGTCGGATCCACCAAAGCTGGCATGAATGTCGATGCCATCCAACTCGTTTCCAAAATGATCCTGCGCATTGCCGAGGAATCCGCCGACAATCAGGGCTTCGCAGCCGCCAAACTGGTTGTATTTGTCAACATTCCCGAAGACAACCCCTTCATGGCTGGCGCCTACCTCGGCGCGGGAGAACCCGAAACCGTCATCAATGTTGGCGTCAGCGGCCCTGGTGTCGTCAAACGGGCCGTCGAGCGCCTTATTGCGACGCATCCCGATGCAACCCTCGACGAAATTGCCGAAGAAATCAAACATACCGCATTCCGGGTCACACGCACCGGCGAACTGATCGGACGCGAAGTTGCATCCAGACTGTCTGTCCCATTCGGCGTCGTAGACCTTTCGCTCGCCCCCACCCCCAAAATCGGCGACAGTATCGGCGAGATTTACCAGACGATGGGCATTCACAAGCTAGGATCCCCCGGCACAACAGCAGCCGTTGCTTTACTCAACGATGCCGTCAAAAAGGGCGGCTCCTTCGCCTCCAGCTCGGTCGGGGGACTTTCCGGAGCATTCATTCCCGTCATGGAGGACCACGCGCTGGCCAAAGCAGTAAAGGAAGGAACCCTGACACTCGAAAAACTCGAAGCCATGACAACGGTCTGCTCGGTGGGTCTCGATATGATCCTGCTACCTGGCGACACACCGTGGACCACCATTTGCGGTATGATCATGGACGAAGCCGCCATCGGCATCATCAACCGCAAGACAACGGCCGTTCGGCTCATTCCAGTGCCTGGCAAGAAATACGGTGACTTTGTCGATTACGGCGGTCTGTTCGGGTCGGGCACAATCACGAGTGTGGCCTGCCCCGACGGCAACGAGGAATTCGTCAAAAGAGGTGGCCACGTGCCGGCCCCCATCCAAAGCCTTAACAACTAAAACTGCCAAGGAGAACCACATGTCAACGACCGACCTCAAAGCAGCCTACCGCACCATCATGGACGATCACTTCCCGCCCCAAATGGAAATCAGCTACATTGCGGCTGACGGCAAGCGTCAAACGCTATGCTACGAAAAAGCATCCTGGCTGATTGATGGAGTGGAAAAAGGATTACGCTACGGCGAAAACCCGGGACAGGAAGCCGCTCTCTATCGCTTAGCCAATGGCAATCTCGCACTCGGAAACGTCACGGCCATCCAGCCCGGACGTTATCTCGCTTCGAATGTGGAACTGCTGCAATCCGGCAAGCATCCCGGCAAAACCAATATCACCGACGCCGATAATGCTCTCAACATCCTGCGTTACCTCATGGACACTCCCTGCTCGGTGATTGTAAAACACAACAATCCATGCGGTGTCGCAAAAGGGGGCACGATCGCGGAGGCGTACGGCAAGGCGAATATGGCCGATCGGCTCGCTGCCTTCGGCGGGGCCATTGCCCTGAACCGCCCCTGCGATACAGAAACCGCCAAGCTGATTAACGAGAATTATGCGGAAGTCGTCGTGGCACCCGAATTTGAAGATGGCGTTATGGAGATATTTGCCGCAAAGAAGAATCTGCGCGTCATGCGCATCGCCAACATGGCGCGCCTGCAGGACTTTGCCATCGAAAGGTATGTTGAATTCAAATCACTCATAGACGGCGGGCTGGTTGCCCAGTGGTCCTTCCAACCGCAGATCCGTTGCCCGCAGGATCTTTTACCAGCCGTCGTGGAACACAAAGGCCAAACCTACAAGGTAAATCGCGCGCCCACGGAACAAGAACGCGACGACATGATCTTCGGTTGGCTGGTCGAAGCCGGCGTCACCAGCAACTCTGTTCTATACGTAAAAGATGGCGTAACCGTCGGCATTGGAACCGGCGAACAAGATCGCGTAGGCGTTGCGCAGATCGCACGCGACAAAGCCTACACCAAACTGGCTGACCGCATCTGCTGGGAACAGCACGGTATACCGTTCAATAATCTTGAGAATACGACCGAACGTGCCGACATCATGGATGCTGTCAGGGCGCAAAACGGTGGCCTCACGGGATCCTGCATGGTATCCGATGCCTTCTTCCCCTTCCGCGACGGAATCGACGTCGGCTTGAAGGAAGGCGTAACCGCCGTCGTGCAGCCAGGCGGTTCCATGCGGGATTACGAAGTGATCGAGGCTTGTAACGAATACAACGCCGCCATGTGCTTTACGGGACAACGCAGCTTCAAGCACTAACCGGAAGCACGATGGAATCCCTAAACGCATACTACCTGATGGCACTGCTAGCCCTCGGCCTCTTTCCGGCCCATGCACGCGCCGAGGAAATGCATATCATCCCCACTGGCCAAATTGAAATACAACTGGCCAAAGCCCTAACGGGGGGATCCCTGCAAGTACTTCTCTTCGACAATGCCGAAGGTTTTGAAGATTTCAAATATCCCGTCAAAGCCAAACGTTTTCCTGCCGATGGACGCCAAGTGCTTCAGATCCCTGATGTTCCGGCCGGTGAATACGCCCTGCTCGTGTTTCACGACGAAAACGACAACCAGCAACTCGATGTTAACTTTATCGGTATCCCGCGCGAACCGGTTGGCTTCTCAGGCGCGTATCGCCCACGCGGTGCCCCTACCTTCCGCAATGCCCGTTTTATATTCATGCCGGAGGAAAGCGAACCCGTGCAAATGGACTTGGTGCGACCGCTCGGAAACCGCGGCCGGATAGGCGCCGGAGTTGTCGTCATAACGCGAGGAAGCCCGTACCCGGATGCAACAGACAACCCCTTCAACATTCTGCCAGCCATCATGTATATCGGCAATCGCCTCCAAATAACAGGGCCCTTTGCGCAAATCGGCATTACCGGAACTGGCCGCCGAAGGCTTGCTGCTACGCTGGCCTATCGACAAGCAACCTACAAGCAAGGCGATAGCCCCGTACTCGCCGACATGCGCAATCGCCGCGCAACGGCAATGGCCGGAGTTCGCGTAACCACAGATACCATTGCCGGCATTGATTTGTCATTCGGATACCAGCTAGATGCCCTCAATCGTATCGGCGGGGAAGAGGCTTCCCTAGCACTGGCGCGTCCCATCCCCTGGAACCGATTCCGCTTTACCCCCTCCATTCGCTTGAATTACATCTCGCCCCGGTTAACACGCCATGACTACGGCGTATCAACCGCAGAAGCTGCAATCGATAGGCCGGCTTACCGCCCCGGAACAGCACTGAACCCGGAAATTGGACTCAGCATCTTTGCCGAAATCACCCCCAACATCACCGGCGCTGTTATATCTTCCTCGGAATGGTTTGACAGTAGCATCCGCCGCAGCCCCATTGTGGAAGAGAATTACGTCATCAAGGGCACTGCCTTTGTTGTCTACATGTTCTGAACAATCTTGACACAACCGCCGCTTGCGACAACTATGGCTTCACAGCAAGGTAGCCACCACGCAACAGAGAGGATTTTACATATGCACCGCGAACAACTTATACAAACCCTCCGCGACATCATCGACCAAGCCGCCGTGGAGCCCATCGACACCGATAATTTAACCGAAGACACCACCATCGGAGAACTCGGATTTGATTCCCTATCCGTGCTCGACCTCGTATATGATGTCCAACAAGCATTTGGCCTCGATTTCGAGATACAGGAACTTGTCGCCGTCAACACGGTTGGGGAACTCATTGACTTTCTCGAAGAGGAAATGAAAGGGTGAGATCCGCGTATCCGACCATCCGACATCGTATCGAATTTGCGGCCCTGCGATCTTTGGTGCAAGTCTTGCGCCTCTTCTCACCGCGTGGCTCCCGGCGACTCGCCTCCATTCTCGGGCATATCGGCTTTGCTGTCATGAACCATCGACGTGATGTTGCCTGCCAGAATATCAGGCGGGCAAATATCACATCAGACGAAACAGAGGTGCGCCGCATTGCAAGAGCGGCCATGGTTCATTTTATCACAATTGCCATATCCTCCCTACAAAGCATAGGCGGCAAACCGGAAAAATATACCATCATCGAGGAAATTGATCCGGATGCGCTGAAAGTGCTCCAGGATCGCACCAAAGGCGTGCTCCTGTGCGCGGGGCACCTCGGGAACTGGGAAGTTGGCCTGCAAGCGGTAGCCCGAACACATCCCCTGCTCGGCATCGCGCGACGAATGAATAACCCGCTCACAGAAGACTTTCTGCAATGGCGCGAAAATGCGAATATCGAAATAACACCCAAACACGATCAGGATGCCCAACGCTTACTGCGCGCCATCGGCGAGGGGCGGAATCTGGGGCTGCTATTTGATCAGCATGCAAACCAGAAACGTGGCGTCATGGTGCCCTTCTTCGGCATCCCGGCATCCACCTATCCCTCACCAGCAATGTTGCACCTCACAACCAAGGCTCCGATCTGCTTCTGCGTTTGCACGGAAGTATCGCCTGGCACCTATCGCCTGCGCATCGACGCGCCCTTTATCTATCAGCGCACGGGCAATCGCAAAGCCGATACGCTTGCCATCTTGACAGAACTAAACCGACGCCTTGAACAGGCAATTCGGCTAACCCCCGAACAATACCTATGGGGGCACCGGCGTTGGCGCGAGGACCAAACAAAATAGCCCAACACAACATGACTTACCAGTAACTTCACCGCTAAACGCGGGGAAGTATGTGGGTATGTGAGTTTGTGGGTATGTGGGAAAAATGCGAACAACGTT
>JBLRXB010000084.1:0-9048 GCA_047920915.1 Kiritimatiellia bacterium | reverse complement strand
CTCATCGGCCAGCGGGCCGCCACCTGCACGCAACTGATCGACCAGATTCCCGGGTGTAGTGTCCATCGAAACAAGTTGCGCCACATCCAATGCCTCCAGGCCGAGGCGCCGACAGCTATCTTCGACCTCGAAGCGCATCAATGCAGGCGTGGCATCGCGCACTTTTACAATCATCCGGGGAACCCCCGCCCGATTTTCATCGAATGCGCGGCGCAGCACCATGAACGTAAAGCCGTTATTATACGTCGGGCTGGAGTGGAACCACACGCCTGCGTCCATGGCACGCCGCGCGACGACCAGATCTGCGTCGACGGAAGCCGGATTACGCCCTAGTGACATGCTGCCAAATGCGTATCGCGAAAATGTCATCTTCTACCCCTTTTTTTCTTGCATGTGCGCATGCAAAACCGTTTTAGCCCTTGGCCATCAACCATCAATCTGGCAATATTTGCATGAAAGAGCATACGATGCGAGCCCTACTCTTCCAAAAGCTCTTGGAACCTGGTATTGTGTTGCTCTGACATGGCTTCAATATCAGTCTTGGCACGCTTACCGGCATCGACCGCAGCTTTACCGGTAATACCATCCCTGAGTAATCCTGCCGTAGATTTAGTCGCTGCCGGGCGGTTCGTGTCAGATTCCGAAGAGGGGCGGCAACCAACAATCAATAGCGTAACGATAAGCAGCACACCGGGAAGCAGCACCCGGCCTCGAGTGCTGCGGAACAAACTGTAGCGATTATGCATAAAACTCTCCGCTGCTAAATTATGAGCATGCGTACGAGTATCACGCCGGTATTGAAAAAGTTCCAGTACAAAGATAGACTCGGCATGAATTTCATCTGAACCATTCACAGCGGAGGCACCCCGTGGATATCGAGACCTTTCTTGCGCATGTTGGGAACAACAAGGAACCCGATCCGTCATGGTTGAAGGCATTACAGGCCCTATGGTATGCCGAGAAACCGGACTGGGATACCGCCCACCGAATCTGCCAGAAGGAAAACACGACATTGGATTACTGGATTCACGCAAATCTCCACCGTGAGGAAGGCGACTTGGACAATGCCCGCTATTGGTACCAGCGGGCCGGCAAATCGGAGTACAAAGGGACGATCAAGGACGAAAGACGCGAAATGCTTGCGACTGTACTGCCACAGTAAACGCTGGCCTGTGGCCTTGCGTAATCCATGTCCGCTTACCTTTGTCTTGCTGCAAATCGCTATCGCCCTCCTGCCAGCACAACCGCCATCATCCTGAATCCAGCATTTCTAGCCTTCAGTTTTATTGCATGCCTCTCCGGGCATATTTCTTATGCATGTATCAGGCATTGCGTAGCTGTGCGAGAATCCGCTCATAAATGTACCGGGCACCTGCCGCGAAGCAGCAGCAGAATGTTATCTCCCTACTACGCTTGAGCCTGGTTAGCGTATTGCGCACGGCATTAATGGCTGTTTTCTGGTCCCTCCTATTCCGCTTGCGTGAGGGAGGGAGAGTCGATGATGATTTTCCCTCTGAATTCACCTTCGATTACAAGTCGAATGAATGCAGCGGCAGGCGCAATTTTGTCTTTGTCCGTCGTAAACTGGATACGCGGACTGATTGGTGGTGGATCCTTGGTTTCTCGCATCAGCACCGGGTGGATGCCTGATTGCGCGGGACCGAGTTGCTCTATGGCAAAGCGTGCAACGCCGCTGAAGTGATCAGTACGCTCGAGACGCGACCGAAGGGTATATCGACCTGATCCCATTTTGGAAATACGAATGGGAGGAGATTCGATGCGAATGCGGGAAGGAACATGGTCGCTCATATTGATTACAAGTGCGGGTGCTGCATCGGGTTTGTTCTGTATCTGCAGGGTCGTGAATTCGGGTTTATCCAGATGCACCCGCCAATTGGGTAGCGCATTCTCTTCGGAAGAATCAGGGAACGAAGGCAACCAATTGCCGTTGACGGATGCCGGCATGATATAGGGGAGCGGATTTGATGGAATGATGAGTGCCCCGTGGTTTGGCGATGACCGCCGAACAGCAAACGAAATCGCGGCGGCAGCGATCAAAACACCGGTTGCAGCAGCCGTAATGGCAGTGCGCTTCCAGCGTTTGGCCTTCTTGTCGAGTTTCGCCAACTCGCTTACAGCGGTCACGCCCTGTGCTTGCTCGCTTTTGTTGCGAGCGGGCGAAAAGTCAACAGACTCCCGTATCGCCGTGATCTTACGCCTTGGGTCCAGCGCGAGGAAAACGGCATCCGCCTCGGCCCATCCTGCATTTTGTATCGCATCACGAAACGCATCGAGGTCGAATGGTACTTTATGCCAGTACACACTTTGTTTTACGTCATCATAGATGCAATAGTTCGCCAGCGCATCTCCGGTACGCGGGTTCCCCACGGAGCCGGGGTTTAGCAGGTAGCGTTTGCCAGGCTCAATCATGAAGGCTTGCGGCTCCAGCATATGTGTTGCACCGCTATTGCCAATAACAAACATTGAAGGAATATGCGTATGTCCAAAAAACAGAAGCTGTTCTTTTGCGGCATTCCAGCTGGGAGCGGCACTTTCTGCATCCGTTATGTAGTGGAAGGCAGCAGGTTCCATGAAGTCACCATGCGTGCAGCGAAAGTTTGTGCCGGTCAGTGTGAGTGGCAGATTAGAGAGAAAATTCACCGCTTTATCAGATAATTGTCCACGGGTCCATTCGATCATGTGGCGAGCATGGTCATTGAAGAGTTGCGCATCCAATTTCCCGCATATCACGGCATCGTGGTTGCCCATGCAGAAACCATCAACATGTTGGTACAAAGCAGAAAGCACTTCCGCGGGATTGGGCCCATAACCCACCAAATCACCTAGACAGAGAATTTTGTCTACCTTGTGAACGGCAATATCGGTAAAAACAGCATTCCAAGCTTGAAGATTGGCGTGTATGTCTGAAACGATAGCGTATCGCAATTTGCCCTCTATTTTTGTGTTTTGCTGTGATCCAGCTACCCCTGCTGGAGCTCGAGCCTATTCTCCTGACAGGGCTTTTTTGGCGGCGGTTGGTGACATCTGGCGCAGTTCGATCAGCGCATCACGCGTTTTGGCATGCAGGTTGAGTTTGCCGGTCTTGACATCCTCCCATAGGCCAACAGCGCTGGGGGTTACTCCGCAGAGTTTGGCCATCTGCGAGCGATTCACTCCAAGCCGCTTGCGCATACCCTTTACGCCTTTGCTTGTGAACCAGACATTCTTGCCCTCGGGCTGGTCCGCGAGGATCGCCTTGGGTTCCGCGGGCAGCTTGACCGACGGCTTTCCCATTTGTTTCTTGAGTGCCGCAACTTCCCGCTTGAGGGCACGAATCGTCTTGATGTGCGGCGTCAGCAGGTTATTGGCCTCGCGTTTCGAGATCCGTGCAATTTCTTCCTTCAGTACTTTTCCAATGTCTGGCATGTGTCTACTCCCTTAAGATAATTTTTTCCAGTATACGACAACGCCACGATAGTTCCAGCATTACTTGATGCACACTGAGTACGTTCACGTACAGTCTGTCCCCTCTGTAACGCGGACTTGATTCCATCCATGGTCTGAGCCACTGGCAGCGCGTGGAAGCCTTTGGCCTGAAGCTCGCCGAGGGCACCGACGCCAATATCGACGTAATCCGGCTCTTCGCCCTCTTTCATGACGCCGGCCGCCTTAATGACGGCGGGGATCGCGATCACGGCCCACGCGGCGCAGAATTGGCCGCTAGATGGCGAGACAAGTATTTCTCGCTGCCTGACGTGGCCTTTGAACAATTGACCTACGCCTGCCGCTGGCACACCAAGAGACGCCTGTGCGAGGATATCACCATCGCCATCTGCTGGGATTCCGACCGCCTCGACCTCCCCCGCATCGGTGCCACCGTAAACCCCTACTTCCTGAACACGGAGCAGGCCCGGCAGCTCGCAACTCGTCACTAAAACAAACTACTAATTGCTTAGCACAATCCGGTACCTGGCCTGACCGGACTCCAGATGGGCAAAAGCATCGTTGATGTGCGACATTGGAAATACTTCCACTTGGGGCTGGATTGCATGACGGACAGCAAAGTCAAGCATTTTGCGGATTGTTCCGGGACTGCCCACCGGCGAGGCCGAGATGGATCGCTGGCCAGCAAGAAGCTGGAACACACTGATATCCAATGGCACCAGTGTCGCACCGAGAAAATGCAACCGTCCCTTGGGCTTTAAAGCCCCCAGATACGTATTCCAATCGAGGGCAACATTCACCGTCGATAATATCAAGTCAAAGCGACCCGCCACAGACTGGACGGCAGCCGGATCCCTGGAATCAAGTGCATGATGTGCACCAAGTTTCAAAGCATCCTGCAGCTTCGGCCCGCTTGAGGTGAATGCCGTGACCTCACATCCCCAGGCGCTGCAGAACTTCACGGCCAGATGCCCCAGACCGCCGATTCCAATTACCGCAACTTTATCTGTCGGCCGTATCCCATATTCCACGAGTGGGTTAAACACGGTAATGCCACCACACAACAGCGGACCCGCCGACTGCAGATCGATGCCCTCTGGCAGTCGGACAACACTGGTCGCTTCTGCCCGCACCTTGTCCGCAAACCCGCCGTGATGTCCTACGATCGTACCAATGGCTCCTGCGCACAGATTGTGGTCGCCTGCACGACAGCAATCACATGTATCGCAGTATCCGCTATGCCAGCCCAGACCCACAAAATCGCCCTCGGATAAGGCTTTCACTCCGGAGCCCACAGCGGCAATCCTGCCGACGACCTCATGTCCGGCAACCAGCGGATAGCTCGTTATGCCCCAGTCGTTGTTTCGCATACTCAAATCGCTATGGCAGACACCACAGTGCAGAACATTGATTTCAACGTCAGAAGGCCCCAGCGGACCAACCGTATATTCGTATGGCTCGAAACGACCGCTTGGTTCCTTCACGGCATAAGCATGTACTGTCGTCATATAACGCTCCTATTTACCGGTTCAATCACGCAACCAGTGGCAGGTGTAGCCACCGGGATTCTTACGAAGATAGTCTTGATGATACCCCTCGGCATCCGACCAGTTTTTAACAAGCTCTACTGTTGTCACGATTGGCCGCTTCCACCGCCCGCTCTCCCCGGCAGCCTTTATCGCGGCTTGAGCAACGGCCCTCTGCTTGTCGTTGCGATAAAAGATCGTGCTGCGATAACTATCCCCGATGTCGTTCCCCTGGCGGTTGAGCGTCGTGGGATCATGCATACGGAAGAACCAATCTTCCAGCAACGATTGAAAGCTCAACCTCGCAGGATCAAAAAAAACCTTGATCGCCTCTGCATGCCCCGTGCCGCCCCGCTTGACCGCCTCATAGCTGGCATCGGGCAAATTTCCTCCACAGTACCCCACCCGCGTGCTGATCACGCCGTCAAGTTCACGCAGGATCTCCTGCATGCCCCAGAAGCAGCCTCCGGCCAGTATCGCAGTCTCGGTTTCGGGAATCGGCACACCAGCATCGCGAAAGCGTCCCAGATGCGCACCATAGCCAAGGGCCTCCATTTCGGCCAAAGGCACAAACCGCAATCCAGCAGAATTGATGCAGTATCGCAATCCACCGCGATCCTGCGGCCCATCTTCGAATACGTGACCCAGGTGCGAGTTCGCCACCGCACTGCGTACTTCTACGCGTACCATGCCATGCGAGCGATCCATACGTTCCTGAACAACCTCTTCGCCAGCAGGTTGCGAGAAAGCCGGCCATCCGCAACCGGAATCAAACTTGTCCAGACTGCTGAACAACGGCTCGCCCGATACGATGTCGACATACAGCCCATGTTCGAAGTGCTTGTCGTACTTCCCGGTAAAGGGCCGTTCGGTACCATTTTGCTGTGTAACCCGATACTGCTCCGGTGTCAGCATACGCCTGAGTTGCTCATCCGATGGCATCACAAATCCCTCCCCTTCTCCATATGGCTTGTTAAAACCAGTTAATACGCCGGAACCCGCCCGGTATCCACTGAAATTGGCACCGGCCACCAGCACAGATATCATGGCTACCAGAAATGCCATTCCTGATCGTAGATGTATATTGTATCCGGTTTTTGGCATGACGCTCTTCCTTGTGAGACAGGCAATCACCTGTCAACGAAACTTGTGCAACAACTAACATCTATTTAAATCTAGGTAAACGTACTTTCCTTACTAACGGATTTACGCCGGATTGGCACGGCACAAAGAAACCGTTTGAATTCGTCCCCGTGCATCAGAACAACAAGACCGCCTGCAGTGCGGCATGATGGAACAAGGCAAAAGTATAGACATCATCGTTATCCGCTCCGCCCTCAAGAATCCGGTAGCCTGCTCCCAGCAAGACATGATCACGCGGTCGGTAATGAAGACCTGCGAATATATCCAAAGCACGCCCTTGCGGAGCGGCCAGGGCATCGCCGTCGATTACGAGCTCGACACAAGGTAGCAATTGCCAGCCAGAAGCGAAACTGACCAGCGGGACAATACCCAGATCGGAGCTTGAATCCTCGCTACCAGCGGAGCGCAGGCTGATCTTCGCATCCCGGACAAACAGGGTACCACCTATCTCTGCCCGGTAACGGCCGGTCTTTCGCAGCAGATAGCGATATGTGAGCCGGTAGTTGTTAAATCGGTACGTTGCGTCTACTGCGGTACCCGCAGGAAATAGCGTATCGACATACTGCGTATCCTCATCAAGCGTGCCAGATGCTGATACTTCAATCGGGACAACCGATAGGAGCCAGTTATGCCGGGGCGCACTGCGCCAGGAGACGCGCATGCGAACATATTCCGTGGTTTCAGCACTGAGGTCGTTCACAAGCGAGAAACGCGTCCCCGTATCACCGGGTATTCTCACATCAGCACGCCCAGTAGAAAGCCAACCGCCCTCCAGCTCTACCCTACGCAAGGGTTCGCCGGTCGCAGCAATCACCCAGACGAAAAATAAGATCAGCAACCGCTTTATCATGACACACTCCTTAATCTGCTCTTCACATCCTCATTCCCCGGATTTGTTGGTGACCGCCTACCCGGGGAAGTCCGCCGTAGCCTTGGCGAAGGAGGAACCTGCTTAACCAAAATATTCCGCTACCAAATAAATTCCAAACTCTTTCGCCCAATTATTAACTGTTTCTCCTTGCCCCCCGCCCCCTTTCGTTAATATTCGCGTTGAAGTTGGCCGAGGTAGGCCATAATGAGAATTGCTGTATCGGTGCCCCACCCCAATCGTGATCCGATATGGCCTGTTTGACGCTACTGCCTTGCGCTATTGCAAGCAACATACGCGTTAACAATGATGGCATGCATGTAATTTGCACGGATGTTTTTCCGATTACTTATAGTAAGCAGAGAACCCATACACTTAGATAAGCCAGCGGCAGTTTCGGCGATATTCGCGCGGCGCATACCCTGTGTGCCCCCGGAAGAAGCGGCTGAAGGTTGGCAGATCACGGAAACCGACACTCGTGGCGATATTCGAGATACTCAGATCACTCTGCCGCAGGCTCTCCGAGGCACATCGGATGCGCAAGGCGGCAACATGCTGCATCGGAGAAGGTAAGCCGGCGGCACGAAATGCACGGGAAAGCAAGGTACGGCTGCACCCGAACTGCGCACATAGATCCGCAAGGTTGAGATGGCCATCCAGATTGGCCTCCATGTAGTGGCACACCTGACTGGCTAGATCCATATCCATCTGCGGCTGAATAGAATCGATCTTTTGCTGACCGAAACGCGATGACAGATACGTCAGCCCCGCGAGAACGAGGGGGGCATCCGGTCCGCCACCGGTTCCGAGCACATCATCCAGAACAAGCGCCATCACTTCATCCATCGGCTGCGGAACCCGAGCTGCCGACACCCAGGCCCCCGCCACACTCCAGCACACCCCCAGGCAGCCTTGCCGCGAATCTACGACACTGATCAGACCGGCAGACGGTACAATCAACACATGCGCGGCCTCAACCGCGATACGCTGAAGATCCGCCTCGACTTCGAGTTCCCCACGCAACACAGCAGCAAAGACCGTGCCGCCCTCCACCGGACGGTAGCGGTCCGGTTTACCACCAGGTCGAAAAATATGTCCGGGCATGATTTCCATGAAAAAAGACAAACATAGTTAATTATACTTGTCAATAACAACATGATACGACTATATTAAGCCAACTAGCCAGACGCGACGGTAATATGCAAATGGAGATACGATATGGCCGATGTAACCTTGACAAATGTTAATAAGATCTATGCGGGTAATGTTACGGCCGTGCGGGATTTCAATCTGGATATCCAACACGGGGAATTCCTGGTGCTTGTCGGTCCGTCTGGTTGCGGCAAATCGACCACCCTGCGCATGGTTGCCGGGCTCGAGGAAATCTCCAAGGGAGAGGTACGGATCGGCGAGCGTGTTGTCAACGACGTTCCCCCAAAGGATCGCGACATCGCCATGGTCTTTCAGAATTACGCCTTGTACCCCCACATGAGCGTTCGCGAAAACATGGCATTCGGCCTCAAACTACGCAAATTCAAGCGGGACGAGATTGATCGGCGCGTCAAGATTGCCTCGGATATACTCGGATTAGGCGAGTATCTGGATCGGCGCCCCAAGGCCCTCTCCGGCGGCCAGCGCCAGCGGGTAGCCATGGGACGGGCCATTGTCCGCGAACCAGCCGTTTTCCTTTTCGATGAACCGCTCTCGAACCTTGACGCCAAGATGCGCGTGGAAATGCGGCGCGAGATCCTCCAACTGCATCGACGCATCCAGACAACCATGATTTACGTGACACACGACCAGGTCGAAGCCATGACACTGGGCGACCGTATCTGCGTGATGCGAGACGGGATCATCGAGCAGGTGGGCAAACCTACACAGGTTTTCGATCATCCCGCCTCTCTCTTTGTGGCCCGTTTCATCGGCACCCCGCCCATGAATATTTTTGCTGGACGGCTCATCAAGCAGGACGGCACGTTGGTCTTCGACGGCGGCACCTTCCAGGCGCCCATTGCCCGCTCGCAATATGACCAGGTCGCGGACCACGTCGGCAAGCCGATTCACATG
>JBLRXB010000083.1:0-9049 GCA_047920915.1 Kiritimatiellia bacterium | reverse complement strand
GGTGCATGTAAACCCGGGGGATGCCATCAAGACGGGGCAGTTGATCTTCAGTCTTGCCGAGGGGGCTGGGACGCCGGCAGCAGAGCCTGTGCAGGAAACGGCGCATGCACAACAAGCAGCGGTTCCGGCGGCTGTTGAAGCTGCGCCCAAGGTCGAAGTGTCAGAGGCTGATGCGGCGGTGGCGGTGCCTGCGGCTCCAGCGCCGCCGCCTGTGGTCGAAGCAGGTGCGGCTGCGGCCACGCCGGTGCCTGTGCCTGCGGCAAAGACGGGAAAAAAGGTTGCGGCGGCGCCGTCCGTGCGTCGTTTTGCGCGTGAGATCGGGATTGATCTGGAGCAGATCCCTGGAACCGGGCCGCATGGTCGTGTTTCGAAGGATGATGTAAAGGCGTATTCGCGCAAGGTAAATGCCGCGCGTGCGGCGGGTCCTGTTCCTGGGATTGGGCATGTTCCGGCGTTGCCGGACTTCACCCGCTGGGGGGGCGTGGAGCGCAAGAAGATGAGTGTGATCCGGACGAAGACAGCGGAGCACATGACGTTGAGCTGGTCACAGGTGCCGCATGTCACCATCTATGAGAAGGCCGATATTTCCGAGTTGGAGCAATTGCGCAAGAAATTTGCCCCCGTGGCGGAAAAGTCGGGCGGCAAGCTTACGATGGCGGTCATGGTTTGCAAGATTGTGGCGCATGCGTTGCGCAAGTTCCCGATTTTCAATGCCACGGCAGACATGTCGACACGCGAGATCATCTACAAGCAGTATGTGAATCTCGGGGTTGCGGTGAATACGCCGCGCGGTTTGATGGTGCCGGCGATCCGTGATGCGGACAAGAAGAATATGGTTCAACTGGCACAGGAAATTCAGGAACTTGCCGGTAAATGTCGTGATGGCAAGATCAAGTTAGAGGAAATTGAAGGCAGCACGTTTACGGTAACGAATCTCGGGCGGATTTGCGGGGAATATTTCACGCCGATCGTGAATTATCCTGAAGTCGCCATTCTGGGCATCGGGCGTGCTGGTGATGAAGCGCGTGTGCGCAATGGCCAGGTGGTTCCGCGGACGATGTTGCCGCTTTCGCTTTCGTTTGATCATCGTGTCATAGATGGTGCCGACGGGGCGGCGTTTCTTGGGTGGATCCGGGATGCGATCGAGGAGCCGCTCGTGCTGGCCTTGGATGGGTAATACTGGGAGCAAGGGCACCTAGGGGGCTAAGATAATGCGGGGGTGAAACGTAGGAATCGAATATCCAACAAGGAATATCCAACCGATCAAGTTTGCGAGAGAAGAGCATGAGAAGTCCAAAGGCTAACAATGCGCATTTTTCGCTCTCCTTGGAAATTGGACATTCCTTGTTGGATATTGGATGTTGAAATCGGTTGTGGTGACGACGTCAAAAAACCACAACATATTGTGGTCACAAATGAAGTGACAGCTTAGGAGGATGCGTTTTGCGTGATTCTGATGTAAGAGAGTTAGTTGTAATTGGTGGGGGGCCAGGGGGCTACCCGGCCGCGTTTTATGCGGCGGATCTTGGCATGGATGTGACGCTGATTGATTTGGAGCCGAATCCGGGCGGTGTCTGTCTGTATCGTGGTTGTATACCGTCTAAAGCCCTCTTGCATGCTGCCGCCGTGCTTGGGGAGGCCAAGCATGCGCAGGCGTTTGGTGTGACGTTCGGGGAGCCGTCCTTGGATATTGACAAACTGCGCAGTTGGAAGCAATCCGTTGTTTCGAAGCTGACGGGTGGTCTGGGTCAATTGGCTAAATCCCGCAAGGTGCATTACATCCAGGGGCGTGCCCGTTTTTTGGATGGAGCCACGATTGTTGTGGAAAAGGTGGATGGGGGAGAAGAAACGATTCGCTTTAAAACGGCTTTGCTGGCTACCGGTTCGCGTCCGGCGCGCATTCCGATTGCGCCGGAATCGCCGTTGGTGATGGATTCGACAGGGGCATTGGATCTGGCAGATATTCCGGAGCGTCTGCTGGTGATTGGGGGCGGATATATCGGGTTGGAATTGGGGCAGGCCTATGCGGCATTCGGCGCCAAGGTATCGGTGGTTGAGATGTTGCCGGCCTTGATGGCAGGAGCCGATGCCGATTTGGTCAAGCCCCTTTTATCGCGGCTCAAGACGCAGTTTGAGTCGATTATGGTAGAGACACGCGTCGAGGCGATAGAGGCTGGCGAATCAGCGGTTACGGTACGCATGCAGGATCGCGACGGCAAAGCATTTGCCGAGACGTATAATCGGGTGTTGATTTCGGTTGGTCGGAAGCCGAATACAGCAGATTTGGGTTTGGAAGCGACCAAGGTGCAAATTGACAAGCAAGGGTTTGTGGTTACGAATGCGCAGCGGCAGACGGCTGAACCGGCGATTTTTGCGATCGGTGACATTGCTGGTCAGCCGATGCTGGCGCACAAGGCAACGTATGAGGGAAAGATTGCGGTTGAGGCGATAGCGGGGCGCAGGAGTGTTTATGATCCGGCGGCGATTCCGGCTGTGGTGTTTACGGATCCTGAGATTGCCTGGACCGGGATGACCGAGAGCGAGGCGCGCAAGGCGGGATTGGATATCCAGGTGTCGAAGTTTCCCTGGGCGGCATCGGGTCGGGCCACGACGCTTGGAAGAAGTGACGGTTTAACCAAATTGATTGCCGATGCAGCAACGGGCAGGGTGCTGGGGGTGGGGATCACGGGGCCGGGGGCTGGCGAAATGATCGGGGAAGGTACGTTGGCCATTGAAATGGGTGCGGTGGCCGAGGATCTGGCCCAGACAATCCATGCGCATCCGACCTTGAGCGAAACGGTGATGGAGGCGGCGGAAGGTATTCTGGGGCATGCTACGCATTTTGCGGCGAAGAAGACAAAGTGAAGTCTTGTTAAAAAAAGTGTGCAGGCTCTTGTCGGGTATGCTATAACGCGCTCCAAGTGGATAGTTGTGGTAGCTTACCGGATGTCGTCATCGGAAACATATGGATACGGTATGAATAGAGCGCAAGTTGTTGTAAGGGATCTGTCCTGTCTGTTGTTAGCCTTGAGTTTCCTTTTATGGGCAAAGGTTGTAATGGCTGAGCAGATCGATGTGGATGCGATACTGCAAGGGCATTCCGGGGCTGCGGCCGTGCCCGGGGAAAATGGGGATGAATCCGCCCTGAGCGTGATTGCCAAGCTGGAACAGTTGCTGGATGATCGGGAAGCGATTATTCTGCAGCTCTCGGCACAAGTGCCGGTAGATGATGTCGATGCCCTGGCAGCACTACGTGCGGAAAATGTGCGGTTGGCTGGTGCTTTGGCTGAGGCGGTTGCGGAGCGCGACAAGGTTCGCGCGGATTTTGATCGCTTATTCGAGGATGGGAAGATTGCGGCGGCCGCCCCAACAACAGATGCGGCGTTGGGGGAATTGCAGCAGTTGCGTGCGCGCTTGGCTACATTAGAGGGTCGCTTGACGGAATTGAACGCGGAGCTTGCTGATACAGCCCGCGAGCGCGACAAGCTGTCGGTGCAGTTGGCGCAACCGGAGTCTGCCGCCGATGATCAGTTCGATCGGATGAAGGCTGATCTTGCTGATACACGGCAGGCTCTTGACGGTTTGCGCCAGGCGCTGGAAGTTTCGCAGCAAGAGCGTGACCAATTTGAGACCGCGTTACAGGAGCAAGGAACCCAGCTAGAAGCGCGGTTGCAGGCGGCTGTGAGCAAGCAGCAAGTGCTCTCGGATGCGTTGGAGCAATCGGAGCAGGCGCGTATGCAGTTACAGCGGGCATTCGAGGATGCCGGCGGTGTCCAGACGGACGAAGGCTTGCGCAAGGAATTGGACACTTTGCGGGCATTGGATGCATCCCGGCGCGTCACCATGGACGAGTTGTTGATCCAGGTGGGTAGTATGCGCGATGCCGTGGCAGAGAAGACCGAAGAGCTGACGGTACTGCGCGAGCAGATCGTCCGGTTGGAGAAGAGCGATGCCACGCAGCAGAAACTCGTGCAAGAGCGGAATGATATGATTGACGCCTTGCGAGGCGAGATCCAGGACAAGGAGAATCTTCTGGCTGGCACGTGGGAGAAAATCGAGGCGCAGGCGCAGGAGATGCAAGTGCTTCGCGCGTCTTTGGCACAAAGCGAACAGGCCTTGTCTGCGCAGGATGAGAAAGTTGCATCCCTGACGTCACAGCAGGGTGACGCGGCAGTTGAATTGGCGACGGCCCGATCGCGCATCGATGCGTTAGATGCCACACGTGCAGCAACGCAGCAAAGTTTAGCGGAAGCTCGGGCCGAAATTGCGACGCTGTATCGGGATATGGAACGCAATCAACTTGTTGAGGAGCGCCGTCGCCGTATGATGGATGAAACGCTGGCGACTTTGGCAACAACCGAAGAGCGCGAGGCCGCGCTTCTGGTTCGCCAGGCAGAGTTGACGGCCGGTATGGCGGGGTTAGAGTTGGAGCGCAATACGCTAACGGATCGGGTAGCTGCGCTTGAGGCACAGGCCAGTGAGAAGCAGCAAGAGCTTACGGATGAGCGCCGTGCCATTTCCGAGCTACGTGTGACCGTAGCGGATCGGCAGCAAGAGCTTGCCGACATAACGGCCTCCCGCCAAGTCCTGTTGGACCAGCATGCGAAGCTGCAGGAGCAGCATGCTGCGGTACTGGCGCGCACGGCGCGACTTGAGGGCGATTTAAGTGCGCTGCGAGGAGATCTTGCAGACCGGGACGCCCAGCTTGAAACGATGCGCGCGGAGTGGGAAAGCACACGGTTGGTAGATGATCGTCGTCGCAGGACGCTTGACGAAACATTGGCGAGTTTGGCGTTGGCCGAGCAACGGCAATTGCTTGCTGAAGAGCAGGCCTCGGAAGCCCAGGCGCGTCTGGCGACGGTGGAACAGGATCTGCGGAAACAGGTTGGGCAAGTAACGGAGCGTAATCGGCTATTGGAAGTCGAGCTCACGCAAATGGAGACAGATCTGAAGGTGGCGCAGGATCGGATGGCGGCATTGGCTGCCGCTGATGGTACGGCGGCGGCAGATCAGTTGCTTGCCTTACAGGAGCGAAACAGGGCATTGAAAGCGCAATTGGCGGGCATGGCTGCTGGATCTGGAGAGCCGCCTTTGGCAGACCCTTCGGCGGAACGCGAGAGAATTCTGGTATTAGAGCGGGAGCTTGAGTTGGCGCGCCGCGAGATTGTGGGGTTACAGAATGTCGTCACGGCCCAGTTGGAAACAGACACGCCCGTGGACTACTTGCAGACAATTAAGGCCTTGGAGTTACAGTTGCAGGAGCAAAAAGATGCGGCGATGGTAGCTGGCTCGCGTGTAGAGGGTCTGGTTGCGGAATTGGCGGCGGCCCAGGACGCATTGAGTCGGATGATGAGCGAACAGCCGCATTCTGAGGGTCGTGATGCAGACCGTACGGTTGAATTGACGGAGGAGATGTCCGTTTTGCGTACGCAGTTTGGGGAGGCGCAAGGCGAGTTGGAGCGTGCGCGAAGTGAGCTTGAGCGGGTGGTGCAGGAGTTAGAGGCCGCCCGCCGTATCGACATACGGCAAACCGACTTGTATCGCGATTTAGAGGAAAACAGTGCGATCATTCGAGACCAGCTTGTGGAGACAGAGGCCAACCGGCAGCGTATGCAGCGCGAGCTAGAAGAGCTGCGAGCCGATCTGGATCGTACGACCGGCCAATTGGCTGCGCTGCAAGCAGGGAAGAGCGAAGTAGATGGTGCGTTGCAAAGTGCTCTGGAGCGCGAGGAGGAGTATCGTGCGTTGCTGGATCGTTTGATGCCGGAAGTGCGCAGTTTGGAGGAAAGTATTGCCGATTTGCGTCGTGAGCGGGAAGCGTTGGGGGCACGGCTGTTGCAGCGCGAAGACGATATTGCGGCGTTGCACGTCGAGTTGGAGAAACGTGAGCATCGGTTGGCGCGGGCCGAACGAGTTGCTGAAGTTTTGGAGCGTACGCGAACCGAAGTGGAAGAGACGCAGCGTCGTCAGCGCCTGAATATGCATTACAACATGGCGTCGGTATATGCGCGAGATGGTCGGTTTGCGGAAGCGGAACAAGAGTATTTGCAGGCTCTGCGGTTGGATCCCACGGATGCGGATATTCACTATAATCTGGGGATTTTATACGATGATGAATTAGGGCAGCGCGACAAGGCTATCTTACATTACCGGCGCTATCTGCAATTAAATCCGCATGGCGTGGATGCGGACCGTGTGCGCAGTTGGTTGATGCGCCTGGAAGTCGAACAGCGTCGCTAGCCGGATATCAATCCGTGCCCGGACGGGAAAGCGTTGGATGAAGCTGTTACTAACCGTACTGGTTTTTATTGTCCTGCCTACGGCATGGCTCAGTTTGTTGGCTGGTCGTTCCATTCAATCCCGGGAATTGCTGCTGGAGCGCCGTATGGAGGCCGAGGCACAGCAGACGCTTGAGCATGTTGGCACACAGACCAAACGAGCCACTGAAGCGGCTTTAGGCGATCTTTCGGCGATTGTCAAACGAACGGTTCTGGCGGGTCAGGACATCCGGGATTTTGCCGATGCGGTCGTCCCGCCGCAGCGTCTTGAGCCTCTCATCGGTCCGGTTTATCTGTATCTGCATCCGTGGGGCTTTATTTTTCCCGATCGTGCCTTGCCGGACCATGCGACCGTGGAAAATCATTATATCTTGTTGGCGCAAGACCTTGCGCAGCGTTTGCGGCGGGAGCATTCGCGACTTTTGTTTGAACATGTGGGCCGCATCTATGTTTTTGGCCTTGTACAGGAAAATCCTGATTTGTATGTGGGCTATGAGGTGCAGCAAGATGGTCTGGTCTTGTTGGTCGAGGCGTTGCTGCGATCGGTATCGACGCCGCACATTCAATACCGTCTGTTGCGAGTAGGTTCACTTGGTGTGCGTGGTGATGAACCGGTTGTTTCAACGATCGAGGTGCGCGATAGTTTGACGGGGGGGGCAGAATATCTAGAGCCATTGATGGATTTTCAGCGTGACGCTGGTCGCAGGGACATGCTTCTTTCCGGTCATTTGCGCGAGCCGTTCCGGCATATTGAAATCGGGGCGATGGCGGTGAATGTGCGAGAAATGTATGCTGCGCGGGCGTTGCAGGCTCGCCTTGTGCGCTGGAGTATCCTGTTGCTGGCATTTGTGCTTTTAAGCAGCACGATATTGTTGCTTGCAATGGGGCGTCGGCAGTTGGAGCGTGCGCGTATCCGCAATGTCTTTATTGCCGGATTATCGCATGATATTCGCACCCCGGTAACGGCTATGCGGGCTTTAGCCGAGAGTTTGCAACAAGGGCGTGTTTCCACGGAAGAGCGCAAGCAGCAGTTTCTTGATTCCATTGTATCGGAGTGCGATCGATTGCAGACGTTAATCGAGCGGGTACTGCTCTTTTTCCGCCAGGAGCAAGGGGGCGATTACCACAAGAAGCCGGTTGCGCTGGTACCGCTTTGCGAGCGGGTTTGTCATGTGTTTCGTACGCGGCACAGGGGTAAGGTGGATTTGCGTTTGGACATGCCTTCGGATGCGGCACCAACCATGTGGGCCGACGGTGCCGCGATCGAGCAGGCCATTCTTAACATATTGGAAAATGCATGGAAGTACGGGCGGCGGGAGCCGGTTCATCCCGATCAGGTTGTGGTCATTCGCCTGCGGCTCGCGGTAGAGCCGGGCAGTATACTACGGCGGTGTTTGCAAATTGCTGTGGATGATGAAGGCCCGGGGGTCGCGCCCGCGGAGCGCCGTAAGGTGTTTTTGCGTTTTTATCGCACACAGTCGGCGACGAAGGGGCAATCCGGCGGTATTGGTTTAGGGTTGGCGCTTGTTGCGGAGGTTGTCAGGGGGCATGGAGGGCGTATTCGGGTCGAGCAGGGTGAGCTGGGAGGCGCAAGTTTTGTGATGCGTTTTCGGCCCTTTCCTTTACGGCGTGCGATTTGGCTGTATGCATGTTCGGTGGCACGGCGGCCTGCATATGCTTGATTGGTGGGGTGTTTTACAACATTTCGACAGGACCGGGATAAAAACATGACAGTTTGTGGGTTGCCAGTTCATTTGGTTCTATGCGAGTATTAGAGTTGGAGCGTGCCGCGTTTGATGTGTATTATCGTCTGGAAAGCATGCAATGGATCCTGTATAGGGGGGCGTTTTGAAAATATTGATTGCTGAAGATGAGGCTTCGATTTTGTTGGCTCTTGAAGAAGCTGTACGGTCTGCCGGTTACGATGTTTTGCCTGTCAAAACGGGGCCGGAGGCTTTGGATGCCGTGGACACGTATCATCCGGATGCGATATTACTGGATGTTATGTTGCCGGGATTGAGCGGTTTTGAGGTTTGCAGGCAATTGCGCGCCAAGCAGTTGGCAATACCTGTAATCATGCTTACCGCGCGCAGCGAGGCGTTTGATAAGCTCCATGGGTTTGAGGTTGGTGCGGATGATTATGTTACGAAGCCCTTCAGTGTGGATGAGCTTTTGGCGCGTTTGAAAGCCGTTTTGCGGAGGGGCAAGCAGCAGGCTGGCCGGCAATACAACTTTGCTGATATCGAGGTGGATCTTGATTCGCGCAGCATGAAGCGTGCAGGAGAACCGATGGAGTTGACGCGCACCGAGTTTGATTTACTGGTATATTTCATAGAAAACGAAGGCAAAGCACTTTCGCGTGATCGTGTCATGCAGGATGTTTGGGGTATGGAGTATTATGGTACGCAGCGGTCACTGGACAGTTTTGTGGCCAATTTACGCAAGAAAATCGAAATTGACCCGCATCATCCGATACACATACATACCGTTCATGGTGTGGGTTACAAATTTCATACGAAATAGGGGATTGGACATCAGGCAAACCACTAAGATAGAATTGACATGATGCGGTCAAGCATGCGAAGATCCGAATCAGCTTGGGAGGTAGAAATGAAGCATATTCGCTTTGTTGTGGTGATGTCGGTTTTTGTGTTTTTGGGCGTTCTCGTCGCGGTCACGCAGACGGGGTGCGAGGAGGCGAAGGGTGTTGGGGGCCTGCGGGTAGATCCCGCTACCCACACGTTTGATGTCGACGAAACGTCGGTTGTTCT
>JBLRXB010000082.1:0-9385 GCA_047920915.1 Kiritimatiellia bacterium | reverse complement strand
ATGGCGAACGGGAGTCTGTCGCAGGCGAGCATATCCGCCTGGCCCTGGATTTTGAGATTCAGCAACTGGCCGAGAATGTGTTGAATAATGAGCCCGGTGCGGTGGTGGTGCTCGATCCGCGCAGTGGCGATATACTGGCACTGGCGAGTGGTCCTTCGATGGACCGCAACGCGCTGGCGTCGCGTGCGGCGTGGCAGGAACTGATGCAGGATCCGCAACGCCCGGCTTTGAATCGCGCGATCAGTGGCCAATATCCCCCCGGCAGTGTTTTCAAGCCGCTCGTCGCGTTGGCGGGCCTTGTGAATGAGCGGATTAGCGGCGAGACGGTCTTTCCGTGTCCTGGCTATTATGCAATGGGTGGTATCCGTTTTCGCTGTTGGTTACGGCGTGGGCACGGTGCTTTGCCCCTGCGTGCTGCCATCGCCCAATCCTGCAATCCGTATTTTATCGAGACAGCCGTGCGGACTGGTCATCAGCGCATTTATCACATGGCGGATTCGGTTGGATTTGGCCGGTTAAGTGGCATTGATCTTCCCGGCGAGGTGGCGGGTCTTCTACCGGATGATACCTGGAAGCGTCGTGAACGTGATGATGCCTGGCGTCCGGGTGATACCGCCAATGTCTCCATCGGGCAGGGCGCGTTACTAGTGACGCCTCTGCAAATGGCTCTGTTTACGGCAGCCCTCGCGAATGGTGGTCGTGTTTATCGTCCGCGATTATTCCTTGATGATGCTCATCCACCGATCGTGCAGCAGCAAATGGCGTGGACACCTGCACATCTTGGTTTGGTTCAGGCGGGTATGTTTGATGTAATACATGGCGAACGCGGGACGGGGCGGCGGGCTTTGATTCCAGGGGTGCACATGGCAGGCAAGACAGGCACGGCACAATTCGGGCAGGATCAGACGCATGCGTGGATGATATTATTTGCCCCGTATGAAGCACCCAGATATGCGGTTGCCATGATTGTGGAAGATGATATCTCCGGCGGTGTAATCGTGGCCCCTAGGCTGCGTGCGCTTATGGAGGCCATTTTTACGCGCGAGGGGCTGATTGTCCCGGCGGAACCGCCCGTGCGGCAGGCGCAGCGACATGCGCCGGTAGGGGAGGCGCAGATATGATCTTCTCACGGTTCTTTTCCCTCTTCAGGCAGTTATGGCACGGAAACCGGATTTTGCACCTTGTTACATTTGGTCTGCTCACAGCAGGTGTGTTGTTTATCTACAGCTCGACCTTTATCAGTGAAGACACCGAGGTGCGCCCGTTGTACTTACGTCAACTGGTCTGGATTAGTGTTGGAATGGCGCTATATGTCTTTTTTGCGGTGACCGATTATCGGCAACTCAAGCGCTATGAGTGGTTTATTTTCGGCGGGGCATTGGCGTTGCTGGTGTTGGTGCTGATTCTGGGACGCACCATATACGGCGCCAAACGCTGGATTATGATTTATGGCGGCCTTGGTGTGCAGCCCTCTGAGTTGGCCAAGCTTGCAACCGTTATTTTACTGGCGGGGCGTTTGAGTGAACCTGGGCGGAATCGCAATGCCCCGCGCGAATTGCTCTTTACGTTGTTGCTGGTTGCCTTGCCCGCCGTGCTGATATTGCAGCAGCCGGATCTCGGAACCGCACTCGTATTTCTGCCGACGTCATTTGTCCTGATGTTCGTGGCGGGTGTGCCCTTCCGGTATATTGGCGGATTGGCGGGGGGCGGTGTATGCCTGATCCTGCTTTTGCTGGCAGCTCTTCTTTTGCCTGCCAAACTTGGTGCGGGTGAGGGCATGCAGGATCGCATTGCCTCTTTTACGGGCTTGAGTGGGTATCAGCGTGCCCGTATCGAAGTCTTTTTCAATCCGGCACTGGATCCGTTAGGTGCAGGTTGGAATCGGCGTCAGTCGGAGATCGCGGTGGGATCCGGAGGGGTGCGAGGCAAGGGGTACTTGCAGGGAACGCAGAATATTCTCGGGTACTTGCCGCGCTCGGTGGCCCCGACAGACTTTATCTACTCGGTGATTGCAGAAGAAAAAGGATTTATCGGAGCGACCTCGGTTCTGGTCGCATTTGGTGCAATGTTGCTGACGATTATTCTGACGGCATTGCGAACTTTGGATGCACATGGCAGGCTGTTATGCGTCGGAATTGCCACGCTGCTGTTTTTTCATATTTTTATCAATATTGCGATGACGGTTGGTCTCATGCCAATTACGGGGTTACCGCTGCCGTTGCTCAGTTATGGGGGGTCGTTTCTAATGGTTGTGATGTCTGCATTAGGCATTGTTCAGAGTGTGTATATTCGATGTGACCGGCGCGCAAGCTACCGGTAAGCATGTATGAGGGAAAAGAGGAAATCTATGTTTATTTTCGGGGACAAACTAAAGCGTGCAAAGCGCGAGATTGTGATTAATGCTGAGTATCTGGAAACACGGGTAGCCGTACTGGAAGATGGGGTTCTGGATGATTTCCATGTTGAGCATCCGACCGAACAGCGTATTGTCGGAAGTATTTTCAAGGGCAAGATTCAAAATCTTGAGAATGAGCTGCAGGCGGCATTTGTTGATATTGGTATGAAGAAGAATGCGTTTCTGCATTACTGGGACATGATTCCGGATGATGATGCCCGTCTGGAGGCTGAAGAGGGGGGCGGTGGCCATAGTCAGGGGCGTCGTGGTGGTGGCAATAAGCGCAAGCGCTATTCGAACGAGGAGATTGCAAAGCGGTTCCCGCCAGGATCCGAAATTGTGGTGCAGGTTACCAAGGCGGCGATCGGCACCAAGGGACCGCGGGTCACCGCGAGTTTAAGTATACCGGGCCGCTATCTGGTGTTGATGCCGGGGTCTACGATGATCGGTGTATCGCGGAAAATCGGCGATGCCAAGGAGCGGCAACGCCTGAAGAAAATATTGGCGCGCTTGCCGGTGCCGGAAGGGTGCGGTTTGATTATCCGTACCGTGGCCGCGGATGCGAGTAAGCGCAGCTTTGTGCGGGACTTGCGTACGTTAACGGTAGCTTGGAATGTGCTCAAGGATGCAATGGCCAATCAGGCTGCGCCTTGTCTGTTGTATGAAGAGCCGCAGTTGGTCGATCGCATCGTGCGCGACAGCATGACCGACGATATTGATCGGGTCATTATTGACAATCGGGATAAATATGAGCAGTTGCGGTCTACGTTAAGCCAGATATCGCGGCGGGCGCGTTCCCGTCTGCAACTTTACGAGGGGGATCGTCCCGTACTGGAGCATTACGATGTGGAACGGCAAATCGAGCAAGCCTTTCGCCGTCAAGTGCCATTATCGTCTGGTGGCTGCCTTGTGATTGATGAGACCGAAGCCATGATTGCGATTGATGTGAATACGGGCCGGCACAAGGGCAAGGGGACGCAGGAAGATGCCATTCTTGCGGTAAATCTCGAGGCGGTGGAAGAGGTTGCCCGGCAATTACGCCTGCGTAATGTTGGTGGTCTGGTCGTGATAGACCTGATCGACATGAAGTCCCGTAAGCATCAAAGCGCTGTATTCCGGACGATGAAAGCCGCCCTGAAGCGGGATCGTGCCCGGACCAATGTGTTGCCGATCTCGGAGCTTGGGCTGATGGAGATGACTCGCCAGCGTGTGGAAGAAAGTCTTTTATCCTCCATGGTGATTGATTGTCCGTACTGCCATGGCCGGGGTAGTGTTCGTTCCCCGTTGGGCGTGAGTGTTGAGATCCAGCGGCAACTTGCTTCGGTGATGCGTCGGCATCGTGGACGCAACGCAATCCCGAATTTGCAGATTGTCTTGCATCCGACGGTGCTGGATCGCCTGCGTCGGGAGGATGAGGATTTTCTGGTTGAGATGGAAAACAAGTTTAATGGGCGCCTGGTGTTTCGCTCTGATCCCGCCCGTCATGTTGAATTCTTTGCTATTCTGAACGCGGAGAATAATGAAGTGTTGTATGCGCGCAAGGATAGTTAGACAAAAGCTGGGGTTGCTTCGGGTTGTGATCCTGTTTAGTGTCGGTGCGGATGCAGAAGGAAAGGACTGGGTGTGGAAGCCTTGTACAGGATAAATAGTGTTTTTTCGGTGTTGATATGTGGCGTCGTAATGTGGTCGGGCGTTGTTCATGGTCAGCCTGTTCCTTTCGGGAATCTCGCGTCGCCAAGTAATCGCAACCCGGCCGTACCCATTGAAGTAGATGCAGAGTCGATGCATTATGACCGGGAAAACGGTCAAATTAAAGCTGACGGCAATGTGGTGATTGTAAGCGGGAATGATCGTTTGCGAGCAGATCACGTGGTGGTTAATGTTCGTACAGGAGATGTTGATGCCCGCGGGAATGTGGAACTGGAGCGTAATGGTGAGATCATACGCGCCGAGAAATTGGACTATAATACGAACACCCGCGAGACCAATCTTGACGCACCACGGATGGAATCTGATCCCTTTCATATTGTGGGCGAAAATGTAAACCGTTCGGCTGATAACACGATTACCCTGCAGCGGGCAAAAGTCACAACCTGCATGTATGATCATGACCATGCGCATTATCATGTTCGTGCCCGTAAGCTGGAGGTGTATCCGGGGGATCAGTTGCGCGCCCGCCATGCCGTCTGGTACTTGGGGCGTGTGCCCGTTTTCTATGTGCCGCATTGGCGCCGTCGCCTGCATGACGACTACGGATGGAACTTCTATCCGGGGTACCGCAGCCGGTGGGGGGCATTTTTGCTATCCTCGTTTTTTCACCGAATCTCGCCGAATCTGCGCTTAGAGCACCATGTCGATCAGTATACTTCGCGCGGGGTGGGGTTGGGCGAGACGGTTGATTGGCGCTTTGAGGGGGGACAGGGGCAATTGGCGCTTTATTACATTCGTGACCGTGAGCCGCTCGGCAAAAATCCTCCCTTGGATCCCCCGGACATAGATGCGGATCGCTATCGGATATTTATGCGGCATGATCAACAGTTTAATCCCTATACACGGCTATTATTACGAAACGAATATGTCAGCGACATTGCGGTGCGGCGGGACTTCTTTGATCGTGAATACCGCCGTTTGCGTCAACCTGAGAATTTTGCTTCGTTATCGTATCAAGAGGACCTTTACACGATAACGGCTCTGGCAAACTATCGCCTCAATGGTGTATTTGGTAATGTGAACCGCTTGCCAGAAGTATCCTTGAACTGGTATCGGATGCAATTGGGCGATACATCCTTGTATTATGAGAGCCAGAGTGCGGCTGCATTTCTGCAGCGTGTTTACCCGCGCGACAGTTTACAGGAGGATTACTCGACTTTCCGTGTCGATACCTTGCACAGTTTGTATCAGCCTCGCCGTTTAGCGGGCTGGTTGCACGTCGTGCCCCGTGCCAGTTATCGCGGCACGTATTTCTCAAATAGTCGGGATGTTACCACGCAGGATATTGTCAGTACGAGAACCGTCACCAACGAGATCACCGAGGTAGTCGAGACCTTGTCTGAGACCAATCGCATTACGCAGGTGACAGACGGTAGTGCGCAATTACGGCATGTCGTGGAAATCGGGTCGGAAATTTCCTTTAAGGCCTTCAAACGGTTGGCAGACAGCCCTGGTGGACAGCCTTGGCGGCATGTAGTGGAGCCCTATTTGAATTATACGTTACGGCTGGAGCCAAACGTGAAACCTGATGCGCTGTATCAATACGATCGTATTGATCGGATTGACAAAGCACACCAAGCCCGTATCGGTGTGCGCAATTTGCTGCAGACGAAGTGGAACGGACGATCTGTGGAAGCCGTCGATCTGAATCTGTTTACCACAGCCAATCTCGATCCAGAGAAAGACGAAAATACCTTCGAGACCGTTACGATGCAGGCCCGTTTTCGTCCTGCGCAATGGATGCAAATTGACACAGACGGAGTTTACCACCTGCAGGAATCGGAGGTGCGCACCTTTAATTCGCGTTTATCCATGTCGCAGGATGATAGCTGGCGGGTGGGGCTGGAACATCGGTTTCGTAAGGATGCGAGTAATCTTGTGATGTTTGATACTACATTTGCTCCGAACCGCGAATGGCATATCAATGTTTTCAGTCGTTACGAATTCGAGTCCAGTCGCTTGGAGGAGCAGGGGGGATATTTGCAGCGTAACTACGATTGCATGTCGGTTCGATTGGGCGGGAGTGTTCTGCCCGGTTTCAGTCGAACCGATGGAACCCGCGCGGAAGATGATTATCGTATTTTGCTGGCCTTCTGGTTAACGGCATTTCCAGAGATGGGGGTACGTGCCGGGGGACGGTAGACAGGGTGAAGCTATGGAAACCAGGCAATCTTTTTATGATCCGTTGCTGTTCGGCGCGGATACGCAGGCTGGCATTGTTGCCATTGAATCCTTGGCAGATCGGGCCGAACCATCGGTTCGCCTCTTTGTCCGGAATGCGGATGGTGTCCAGACACGTGATGTGGGCTTTCAGCCTTTTTTGCTGACAACGGAAGCACTAGCGACGAAATACCCGAGTGCGTGCGAGCGGGTACAACTGACCGGAAAAGGTCGGTTGAATGCGCGTATGGCATTCAAGACCTGGAAGCAGTTTGTGGATGCCCGCCAGTGGTTGCAGGCTGAAACGGGAGAAAGCCCCGGATCCCCGTCCGCGCCCTATCTGGCAATATCGGATCCCGTGCGGCAATATATGTTGCAGACGGGCGCGACCCATTTCAAGGGCATGCAGTTCGAAGAGCTGCACCGTATGCAGTTTGATATTGAATGCATAACATCGCCCGGATTCGATTTCTGTAATGCGGAGCGCGAAGGGGATCGGATCGTAGCGATCGGGCTGGCTGATCAAAGCGGATGGACGGAAGTGGTTGGTGGAAAAGGAGAGAGCGAAGCGGAAATTCTGCAGCGTTTTCTTGCGCTGGTACAGGAACGAGACCCCGATGTTCTCGAGGGGCATAATTGCTGTAATTTTGATTTGCCCTATATAGCGGCAAGAGCAGCCTTGCATAAGATACCGTTTGCGCTCGGTCGCGACGGATCGGTGCCTCGTCAGCGTTCCAGCCAGATCAGTGTCGGGGAGCGGATGTCCAGTTATACGCGCTTCGATGTTTACGGGCGGCATGTGATCGATACGTTTTTTCTGGCACAGGCATATGATCAGAGTCATCGGGCACTGGATAGTTTGGGGCTGAAAGCAGTGGCACTGCATTTTCATGTGGCTGCCGAAAACCGCACCTATATTGCCGGCGGTGACATCACTGATATATTTCATCGCGCGCCCGAAACCCTCTGCGCATACGTGCTGGATGATGTCACGGAGACCCGGGCGATCAGTGACATTCTCTCACGCAGTGCCTTCGTGCAAGCGCGCATGCTGCCGCTTGGATATCAGGATACGGCGGTACGCGGCAATGCCGTGAAAATTGATCAGCTTCTGCTGCGGGCCTATTACCAGCGTAGTGCAGCGCTGCCGAAACCCGAAGGTGGGCGTCCGATTGCCGGGGGCTATACGGATGTTTTTATGGAGGGCGTTGTTCGTCCGGTGCATCATTGCGACGTGCGCTCCCTGTATCCATCGCTCATGCTGACGCAGCGCTTGGGACCAGCCAGCGATGATGCCGGCGTGTTTCTGGCGTTGTTGGATTTGTTACGGACGTTTCGGCTTGATGCGAAGAAAGCCATGCAATTGGCGGATGGGGCGAGTCGGCAGGAGCTGGACGCAATGCAGACTACTTTCAAGATATTGATAAACTCTTTTTACGGCTATCTCGGATTTACGCAGGGGCGGTTCAATGATTTTTCCGCTGCCGACCGGATAACGTCGGAAGGGCGTAACTTGCTGGCCGATATGGTTTTGCAGCTTGAGACGCTGGGAGCCAAACCGGTAGAGATCGATACCGACGGTATTTACTATATTCCCCCGCCCGATGCGGTTGAAGAGCATGCGCGCGAGGCCTTTCGATCCAAATTTATCGCAACATTGCCGGCGGGCATCACCGTGGAGTTTGATGACGAGTATGCGGCAATGTATAGCTACAAGATGAAAAACTATGCGCTTTTGCGGTCCGATGGCGAAATTATCATCAAGGGGGCCGCTTTGAAGTCTCGGGGGCTGGAACGTTTCCAGCGTGATTTCTTGCGGCGGTTGATTACATTGAAGCTCGCGGGCAAGGATAAGGACATCCCCAAACTCAAGCAGGAATTTGATGGTGCCATTCAGAATCGGAAGCTTCCCATTGAGGATCTTGCCAAATCCGAGACCTTGTCGGATTCCTTGGCGGTCTATCAACGCAAACGCGATCAGGAGGGTGGTTCCAAGCGCGCAGCCTATGAATTGGCCCTGCAAGCAGGAAAAACCTATCGGGCTGGCGATCAAGTGTTGTATTATGTAACCGGTAACAAGAAAAACGTTGCGGTGCACGAGAGTGCGAAGCTGGTGGCGGATTGGAATCCGGACGAGCGGGATGAAAATGTGGTTTACTACCAGGCGAAACTGGACGCATTGTATGAAAAATTTGGCGGGGTACCGGTCGTGGCTGCTTCCGCACAGGGGGAGTTGTTTTGATGCAAACGCTATGTAGACAGCAGCAGACAGATGGTCACAAGGCCGGATTTACCCTGATTGAGCTTTTGATCGTGGTATTGATTATCACCATTCTTGGTGGGGTGGTGGGGGTGCAGCTTGCCGGCCGTCCGCATGAAGCCAGGGTTGCTGCAGCGCGGGCACAGTTGGAGAATTTTCGTATGGCGTTGCGGCTTTACCATATGGATCAAGGGCAGTACCCGACTATGCGCCAAGGTTTGGAAGCATTGGTGGAGCCTTCCACGATCGACCCGCGTCCGCGCCGGTTTCCTGAGAATGGTTATCTGGAGCGGCGTGAAGTGCCGCTCGACCCTTGGGGAAATCCCTACGTATATCTTGTGCCGGGATCGCGAGGCGAACCGTTCGAGGTGCTTTCGTATGGGCGCGATGGCCAGCCGGATGGGACCGGCGAAGACGCCGACATTTCCACCTCTGACTTGTAGCTCAGTCGCCTAGGTTCCAAAGAGTCATCTGGCGTTATGTTTGGTTAAAAAAGCAGTTATAGCGGTGGTTTTCGTGCTGCTCCCGGTTTGAAGATTGTCCAAATCTCGTCCGGCGATGGCGATACCATTCAAAGCGCTGATGACTTCATATGATCAGGGTAGAACACGGTTAAATGAGTCAGTTTGCATGGGGACATTGTTGCGGACGGTGGCGGAGCCCCGTGGTTCACTTGGGTGCTTTGTTTCTGGGGGCGTTGAGAATGATGCCGATTTGACGGAGTATATGAGACAGGTTCAGTCGGTTTCAACGCGTAAGAGCAGGTTGCGTAGCTCTTCGTGGACGAGACCGTTGGATGCGATATAGGAGAGCTGGTTGGGCTCGCTGCGCTGCTTGAGGATTTCGGTTATTCCGCCCGC
>JBLRXB010000081.1:0-9513 GCA_047920915.1 Kiritimatiellia bacterium | reverse complement strand
CATGATGATAGAAATAAGAAGGGACACGAGGCCTGAACCTGTGTCCCATCTTACCTCCTGCGACCGGGGGGTCTCAGAGTGCGTTTTGCCATTCGGTCAGCAAGGCTGTGGACGACTGATTGCCACTAATTTGTTGAACTACGGGCTGCGTCCTATAATCCCAACCAACCTCAGTACATGTCTATATATAGCATGAGGCGTGCCATTCTTACGTTTTATGGCACTCATACAGTATCATTACAAATCGACCACAAGCCTGTGATAATGTGTGCAGATTGGTCATGATTGATGCAAATGACACACAATAGGGGGGAAATAATGAGGTGGCGTTATCTTTGTTGTTTGCAAATGTGAGAGTAAAAAAGCTGCCAGATTTCTCGTATATGAGAAGGTTTCGATATTAAGGAGCTGTTCAACAATCCCTTTTACAGAGCCATCCCACGGGAGGGTAGGACTAACCTTGTCGCGCACCTTGTCCAAATCGACGAAGTGCGAGACAAGGTGCGAGACAAGGGATATCAAGCCCAGGTGCCAAACGTAAAGGTTATTTATTACCGGCTCCTACGGGGAAAATTGGGGGCTGTATTTGTTGAACGTGGGGCATTTGAAGCGCGCACAAGATCTGCAGAAGTCAGTGGTTCGTTTAGGCACTGGGGGTGGCCAAGATGATGCATGTTGAAACTTGGGGCGTGTGTAGGTGTGTGAGGGGGAACATTGACGTTACTGGCTAGCGGATGATTTTGAGGATGTCCTTGAAGCGGGGATGTTCGGCGGTCTGCATCAGTTCGAACAGGGCGGATTCGGCGGTTGTGAGCGGGGATAAGGCTGCGTGCTGTACGGTGGCGGCAAATGAAATCCGTTGTAATGCCATTTGCAGGTCGCGTGGGTTGCGTGCCGCCACCGCATCGGCAACTACTTGCACGTGATATTCTTTTTCCATCAATTGTTGCGCCGTCTGATAGACGCAGACGTGCGCCTCGATACCGGCAATAAGAATCTGGTCGCATCCGGTTGCTTGCAAGGCAGATAAGAATGCATTGCAACCACAGCAGCCGAAGCTCATCTTGGGGATCGGTTGGTGCGGTAGCAGAATATCGCGTAGCGAAGTAACCGTTGGTCCCATTCGTTCCGGATTCTGTTCGTTCCAGATTATGGGGATGCCGAGTGTTTTTGCGCCGGCCACAATTTTATACAAGGCTTGCAGTAAAGCATCGGGATTGTGCATAACTGCGGCAAGCTTTTCTTGCACATCAATCAGAACGAGTGCGGTACGGTCGATGTCCAGTCGCATGATTCTTACCTCGTGTTGTAAGGGTTATCGGCGGCAGGGGATTGTCGCCCTCCAGATGCACGATGCATACAGCATTCGGGATCAGGTGCGGTAATTGGGTGCATCTTTCATGATCTTCACGTCATGCGGATGGGCTTCGCGGATGCTGGCAGCCGAAACGCGCGTGAATTGGGCGTTTTGTTGCAGTTCCTGAACGCTTCTGCAACCGCAGTATCCCAATGCCGAGCGGAGTCCTCCGGTGAATTGGTTCATGACGCTTTTAACGGTTCCGGCATAGGGCACGATACCCTCAATACCCTGCGGGACCAGGTCATCAGCATCGACATCCGATTGTCCGTAGCGTTCCCGGCTGCCCATGCCTTGTTGCATGGCTGCCAAGCTGCCCATGCCGCGATAGGCGACATACTGGCGGCCCTGATGAATGATTTTTTCGCCGGGACTTTCGGCGGTTCCCGCGAGGATGGATCCGAGCATAACGGCGTCTGCGCCTGCTGCAATAGCTTTGGGAACATCGCCGGAAAGGCGAATGCCGCCGTCAGCGATGACGGGGATCGCACCTTTCAGTTCGCGGGATGCGGCATGGATTGCTGTGATCTGGGGAACCCCGACACCGCAAACTACGCGTGTGGTACAAATGGAACCGGGCCCGATGCCTACTTTTACGGCATGTGCGCCAGCATCTGCTAATGCCCGCGCTGCAGCGGCGGTTGCAATGTTGCCCGCGATAACATCGATATCGGGGAAGTGTTTGACGATCCAGCGTGTCATGGCAATAACGCCCTCGGAGTGTCCGTGGGCGCTATCCACGACAATCACGTCTACCTTTTCTGCGGCGAGGGCTTCCACCCGCTCCTCGTTACCGGGGCTGACAGCTGCACCGACACGCAGGCGATACCGGCTGTCGCGGTTATAGAGAGGTTCAACGTTGCGAATGAGGGTGCTGACATCGCTGAAGCTGTAGAGTCCGGTCAGTTTGCTCTGCGAATCGACGAGGGGGAGTTTTCCGATTTTGTTTTTGATCATGCAATCATAGGCTTGCTGCAGATCGGCATCGGGGGTGGCCGTGATCACGTCACGTGTCATGATATCGCAAACTTTTGTGTCCATATTTTCGGCATAGCGCACATCGGTAGAGGTAAGAATGCCGACGAGCTTGTGCTCGGCATTCAGGATCGGAAATCCGCTGAAGGAAAACCCGCGTTCTTTTCGGCACTGCATGATCTGGGCAACGGTATCGGTATCGCGGAATGTGATGGGGTCGCGGATCAATCCGTGCAGATGGTGTTTTACGTTTCCCACCTGGCGGGCTTGCTGCTCCGCAGTCAGATTCTTGTGGATGATGCCGATGCCACCCAGAAGGGCCATCGCGACGGCCATTTCGGTTTCGGTGACGGTGTCCATGGCCGCACTGACATACGGGATGTTGAGCTGGATGCGGCTGGTTAGGCGTGTTTGCACCGTAGTTTGGGGCGGCAGGAAGTCGGCGTATTGCGTAACAAGGGAAACATCATCAAAGGTCAGCCCGTCGAAAGGAAAGGCTTTCATGAAGGCGTCGATATGGTTGCTGAGCGGCATAGCAATTCTCCTCGGTACATTAGTTGTCGTGTCGGTGTGTCCGGATGCCTAGGCTGATAGTGAGCACGCCACCGATTGAATTGCCAATTATTTGTAGCAGGTCTGGCGCAAAAAGAAACGTAAAAATGCGTGTACGTTTAGATTTGTTGGATGTTCGCCTGAAAGCGGATGCGTAATCGAGGTAAAAGCAGTACTTGGACAGCATCCATCAATCAACGGGCGTGACTGGCGCGCCGTCAGTCTCATTGGGTTGGTCCGATTCGGTTGCAATGGTGGCAGGCACTTTATCTGCATCTGGCATTGCTTCGATGGGCATCCGAATCGTGCCTGGAAAAGGTGTGGAATCGACAAATTGTTCGGCTTCCTCCCATCGTTCGCCCCAACGGGCAAGATTGTTTTGTTGCCAATCTCGTGTTTGCGATCTTCCGGAAGCGGCGGATATGGTATCGCCGACTCCTTCGCCGGCTGTACGGGCGGTACCTGTGACAGTGTCTACTACGCCGGTGACGGTTCCATACGTCATATCAACGACACCGCTTCCGGCGCCCCGGAAATCTCCGCGTGCGGCACTGGTTACGGTTCGCGATGCCCCTTTGCCGATATTCATGATGTTACCGAAAAGTCCGCGTCCCGCCCGCTCGGCCGTGCTCACAACGGTACGACCGGCGGTGATTCCGGCATCGGTCACATCGCCAATTGTGCCTGTGACAAAATCCCTAGGTCTGGCGACCAGGTTAAAAAGCGCGGTTGATTTGTCGATATGGATATTATGCGGTGTGCCGCTGATTCCCAGTCGGTAGGTACTGTTGGCCGTGTAGAGTCGATTCTGTATGCGCAAGTAGTCATCCGCCACGGAGGCATCGACCGCGACATCCAGATTGGATCCGCCAATTGCCGTAGCGATGCCGGGAACGAGTTGGCCACGGATGCTGCGTAAATCGAATCCGACAAGGCGCATGGCGGCATTTACGGGAGGGATATTGGTACTCAAGATCCCGAAAGCAGCGGTGAATCCGAAATACCCATCCGGCAAATCGGGCTGAAGCAGCGTGCCGGTTACTTGGGCACGGCCAAACATGTTCGTGCTGGTTGCGGCGGCCACAGGATCAAAGCGTAAGCTATGCGCTTCAAACGCGAGGTTTGTGATGGTCAGCAGTACGGGCGGGGAGGCGCTGAGGTCTGTAATCGTAATGCGGGCATCAAGCATGCGGCATTGGGTTATGGTCACGGTCGGGTAGCGATCTCGCGGCGCCTGGGGTTTTTCCTCACCTTCGATCCCGGCTTCTTCCTTTACGGGGCGATTTGCTGCAAGGGCCTCCAGATTCAAGCGTCCCTCTTTGTTACGGATGATATGCATATCGAGCTGGTTGATCTGCATTTGCGGAATGAGCAGATGAAGCTTGGGAAGTTGCGAAAGACGTATCCGGAGCTGGGGCTTGGTTATGGTTAAGAAGGGGATGTCCTGCGGGAAACCCTCTGGTTGTGCCATCTCGATGCGCGCGATGCCCGTCCGCCCTAGCAGTGCGTGTACCTGAATGCCTTCGAGTTTTATTTCGGTACCGAGTTGATGTGACAGTACGCGTTCGATTATCGGGGGCGTCCAGAGGGGGATACAAAAGTAAATGGCAATCCCGCAAACCAGCAGGAATCCTGTTATCAGAAAAATACTACGCAAGAGGCGCTTCATGACTACTCCGCAATGACATTTATTTAAAACCGCTCGCTTCACATACTGTCACATTTCGATGTCGGATAACAGCAAAATGCTGTTGCGGTATTGCGGGGTGGGTTCAAACCAATCGGCCATCCGGCTTGACAAATAAATCTGCAGTGGCTCGCGATCGGGGATCAACAGGGCATGTGAATCAGGGAAGGACCGGAGGAGCATTTGTGCCTGTGTAATGCCGGCCACGAATAGTGCCGTGGAGAGAACATCTGCTTCGGTGGCATTGGGGCAGAGTACCGTTACGCCTGCCATACCTTGCACAGGCCAGCCTGTTGCCGGGTCGATGATATGCGCGTAGCGCGTACCAGCGAGTTCGACGTACCGTTCATAGTGACCGGATGTGGCAATGGCAAACCCAGACGGAACGTTGACAACGCCGATTGTTGCCCCTTGTTCGAAGGGGTGTTGAACCGCGATTCGCCAACCTCGGTGGGGTGCGGCGTGCCCCTGTACGCGCATCTCGCCGCCCAGATTGAGCAGGAAATCCGCATCGGGAAAGGTTTCGCGTAGCTTGATGAAAGCGCGATCGAGCGCAAAGCCCTTGGCAATCCCGCCCGGATCAATGTGTCCGGGCGTCTGTGGGAAGTATGCGCCGGATTCATCGATTAGCAGTTCATGGATCGTTGTTCGCTGCAAGGCTTGGTTGATTTGCTGGTCCGTCGGGATATGTACTGGAGTCTTGCCCCCGCTGAACCCCCACAATTGAATCACTGGCAGGAGCGATGTGTCAAAAAAGTTTTGAGATCGAGTGGTCATCTGGGTTGTGATTTGCAGAAATTCGCGGGTAAGTTCCGTTGCGGGTTTGAGGATGCCATTCTGATTCAGGCGTGACAATTCGCTGGTTGGCACATAGACGCTCAGGTGTGTATTCACCTCATCGAAAATGTCTTTGGCCAATGCGAGCATTTCGGGGAAGTGCGGTCTTGCTGTGCCTGGTGTTTTCAGTGAGGCCACGGTTCCCATGACGGTCCAGGTTTCTTCACGCGGTATATCGATTTGCCGTGGTTGTCGCTGTAAGAAGAGCAATCCGAGTGCAGCGATGATAATAAGTACGGCAATGCGCAGGCTGTGTTTCATCGGTGGGCTCCATATGTTTCGATGCGGCGCGGCTGAGGAAGCTGCGCATTTGCGGTCAAGGCGGCAAACCCACGTAGCGCGATCTCTGACTGGGGAAATCGGCGCGTGATTTCGTTAAAGGTGTCGCGTGCTGATTCATATTGTCCGTGGGCAAGCAGTATCCGGGCGATCAGTTCCAGCGTCATCAGGTGTGTTTCGCGGAACGATGGCTGCATGGTACGACTGCTTGCAGCGGCAAAAGCTTTCCGCACCCCTTCAAGCCGAGCGAGATCCGGGCGTAATATGATGTCGCCATCGTCGTTGGTTATGGTTCCCTGTAGGAACAATTGGCGGTAGGTTGAAAGAAAGAGGCGCTCTGCCAGGCTGGTGCCTTCGGTTCCGGGATGCAGGGTAAATCCGGTATACGCCCATGCGGCGGCATGCGTGAGTGGATGCCGCCAGTCATGGCTGCCAAAATTTGCTTCAAAATCGGCCATCATTGCCTCCGACATGCCAATGTGTGCAAGTGCGGATATGCGCCGTTTCGCGTCAGCGGGCAATCTTCCATCCGGCTCGAGAAGTGGCTCGATCCCCCGCATCCATTGTAAGAAGAGCGTGTCGGCAAAGTCATCGGTGGTGCCTCCGATTTTATGCATGAGGATCCAGGCAATTTCCGCGCAGATGCGTGGATGAAAACCGGTAGCTGGAATTGCCTGATCGCGCAGGATTTCGTACCCGTGGCGCACCCAGTGCCATCGTTCGAGTCCGTCTGGCAGTAGTACGGTGATGTTATACGTAATATTCCAGGCATGCAGGATCCATATATCGGGAAATTGCGGTTGCAACCCCGTGATCCATTCTGCGAGCTGGAGGATCTCCACGAAGCGTCCTTGTTCTTGCAGCAGCATAACGCGTATCCAGAGCCAATCGGCGACTACGCCGCGAAATCCGCCCAGCAGCAAGTTGACGGTTGGTGTCGCCTGCGCCGTTTCGATCCGGGCATCCAGGTGTAGCATCTGATGCTGCCGCTTGAAGTAGGTCCGGTTACCGAGTCCGGCCAGTAACAACAAGAGCGCCGCAACGAGGAGCAGTTTTTGGTTTCGGCGCACTAGTGCACCTCCTCGTGCGATATTTTGAGATGTGCGAGAATGGCGCCAGCAAGCGGGCAGAGAACCAGGAGAATCATAAGCAGGGGCGCATGATCCCGTAGTGCGATGTGGATATGGTTGGCAAGGGCGCGGAAGGGCAGTGCTTCGCGCAGCCCATGTGTCAGCGCATGAACCTTGTCCAGGAAATGGCTGGTTTGTTCGAGAAGCAACTCGGCGAAGTTCCCATGCCCGTCGCCATGATCATGGGAGTGTCCCATACGCAGTTGCTCTTGTCCGGCAACGGATGCGATAACGAGCGCGAACAGGGTGCCGTAGGTTGCAAAAACGGCAACGGGAAAGGAAAGGCAGGCGCTGAATAATAAAGCCAGGGCGGCAATGGCGGCACAGAAGGTCATGGCGATTGCCCCGGTGCGCAACAGATTGGGGCCCAGGGAGCTGGCCGCCTGCTGCAGGCTAACCGGGTTACGGATATCAAAAAACACATGGGATTGATTATCGGGCGCAGCTTGGAAGGACAGGGTCAAGGTAGGGGAGGCGGCGGGGGTTGATTGTTCCCATGTAACGACATGTGTGCCATCCAATTTTCCCGTAATGGTTTGCATGGCAATCGGTTCGGTCTGACCCGGTGCATGCAGCATCCAGGTTCCGGATGCGGGACTGCGACGCATGGGATCCAGCCGCCAGTGGAATTGGATCCGCCACGGGCGCGGCGTGACGCTGCGGCTCGATACGGGGATGTGCCATTGAACCGTTTGGGCGGGAGCCACACGATATTGTTGTTGGCGAAGGCGGTTCACCACCTGTTCGGGGGTTGGCGCGGGCGGGGCCTCCGGCGCATCCGATGTTGGCCATTCGGCTAGGATCGTATTGGCGCGGTCAAAGAGTTCCGATTCATCCGGATAAAAAGGTTGCCAGAATGTGTGTGATGCGGATTGATCGGGTCCGGAAAGCAGGAAGATCATGCCCCCAAACACGGTTCCGCTCAGGATCATGGCGGCAGCATGAATCGCACATACGCCCAGCCATTTGCCGAACCAGATCGAGAAACCGCTGACAGGCTTGGTTTTCAGCATGGCGAGCGTCATTTGCAGTCTTTCGGTCGACAGGGAGTATGCGCCCAGCCAGACGGAAGATGTTGCGAGAATGGCAAAGAGGAGGATCGGCGTATAGGTCATTTGCATGGACCATGCCCCCTCAGGGGAGCCGCCGCCAGTGAGCATGAGCGGCATGCCGATTGATACGGCACCGGTGGCCAGCATGATCCACCCGATGGCACGATTGTGCCAGGCGTGTCGGATGGTGGTTCGGGCGATGAAAAAGCAGGCGCGTATCATGATGCTTGTAAAAAGGCAGGCAGTTGTAGTTCAGCGGAATCGGTTGTGGAGGCAGCTTTGTCCGGTTGTCCGGCCGCTAAAACCGATTTTACGAAATACGTTTCGAGGTTTGTGCGGGTTGGCCGGACCACCGGTTCGATGCCCGTCAGTTCCTTGCAGGCCGTAATCAGGGACTGCTGTTGCTGGGGGGTAAGGGCTTTCGCGGTCCAGGTCAGGGAATGTTCTTCAGCCAGCAGATTTTCGATGGTGCCGGATGCAATGACATTGCCATGATGCAAAATGGTGATTTCGCGGCAGATGTCCTCGATATCGGCGAGCAAATGCGATGCGATCAGCACGGTTTTGCCAGCATCCGCGAGGCAGCGCAACAAGTTCTTTACATGATGACAGCCAAGGGGGTCGAGTCCAGCGGTCGGTTCATCCAGAATCAAGAGATCGGGGTTGTTAATGAGGGCTTGTGCGAGCCCCAGGCGGCGATTCATGCCACGGGAAAATTCGCCGACCGGTCGGGTGCCAGCCGCAGAGAGACCGACCAGGGTCAAAAGTTGTTGAACGCGTTCCGTGCGGGTGTTGATCGGTAAATCGAAAAGTGATCCATAGAAGTGCAGCGTTTCCTCGGCCGTTAAATAGCGATACATTGTCGAGACCTCAGGAAGGTATCCAACACGTTGCTGAATGGCGCGATCTTTGGGATTTCCCCCCAGAACCTGAATGGACCCATCGGAGGGATGCAGCAAGCCGAGTAGCATTTTCAAGGATGTACTTTTGCCGGAGCCATTGGGGCCGAGTAACCCGTAGACGGATCCGGCCGAAACGCAAAAGGACACATCTTTAACAGCGCTGACGCGCGGGCGGTGCCAGAAGTCGCGAAATGTTTTTTTCAAGTGCAGTGCTTCGATGGCGTGTGTCATGCGGGAACCTCGACTTTATCGATTAAGATGGAGCCGACGCAGAGCGTGGCGGCTGTCCACATTGCACCATACAAGAGTGCAAAGGTCATGCGAGCGGTGATACTGCCCGCAGCTCCATCGAGCAGATTGGCGAGCCAGAACCAGTTCCAATTCGGCAGCAGGGAAAGCCATACGGAGGCGATGTTGTCGTGGGCGAGTAGGGCTTGCGATGCGAGCCCGCCCAACAGGACGATCAGGCAAATCGCGATGGTGGTGACAGGCGGAAAGAAAATGCTCAACGCGAGTGCCAGCGCGGTAAAAACGAGCAAGGCGAGGACGAGACAAAATGCGGCCAGCGCGATCCGGATGTCCAGTTGAGGATTATAGCGCAGCGTAATTGTGCCAGCTCTGGTGTAAAAACCAGCGAGCAGGCAAGCAACGATCAGATAGGTTGGCAGGGCGATCATCGTCGTGGCGTGAAAAGACGCATTATGCTTCCAATTGCGCCAGGCACCGGTGGCGCAGGCCAAAG
>JBLRXB010000080.1:0-9536 GCA_047920915.1 Kiritimatiellia bacterium | reverse complement strand
GTGATAGCCCAGCGCAGCCACATGGATAAGTGCTTGATCCACGCCTTGTTCCAACGGGAAGCGCTTGCGAAACCAAATGTGCTGCGTTTCCGTCGGATCGGGATGATAGATCCAAGGCCCCTCCCAATCCGCAGCAGACAACTGCCCCATCGAAAAACGCGCCGTTTCACTCCAGTCGGAAACCTTGCCATCCTGATCTTTTACACGCACTTGCCAGAACACGAATTGGTTCGAGGCCAGTGGTTTTCCACCATAGGGAATCTGTACAGTATCAGCAGATGGTACCCAGCCGCTTTCCCATAAATCCGCCTCTTCCCGCAAAGCCTGGCTGCCTGCTGCACGAATCTGATAGGCCGTTTGCCCCTCGCCGCGCATACCCGGGGTTGCCGCCAGCTTCCAACCCAAGCACGGAACCGCCACATCGATTCCCATCGGATTCGTCAAATACTCACACCGTAAATCATACGCTTTCAATTGTTTCCCCTCTACTCCTTCAACAGCTCCAGCATGGCCTCGGCAAAACCCTTGCCAATGCCGCACATGATCTTGGCGCTACCCAGATAGTGGACCACACCATCGGAAACGGCATTCTGCAATAGCGCATCTTCCTCCGGTGTTATGTGTTCCGCACGATAGGCAGCGTAAGCTTTCTCAAGCGCCTCCCCTTCCAACCCTTGTTGCCGACGCAATACCCTTCTCTGCCTTGACACCTGACCGGATCTGGCAGCAAGCGCTGCGAGATCGTGATCCCAGTATTTGCCCGTTTGCACGGCAACAACCGTCCCTCGGAATTCCGGGTTGCTGGCGGGAGCCGCCATGGCATGCTGGAAGTGGGTCATGGGGGAATCGGGGTCTGTGGATATACCATCAATACCCAGCACGCCGATCACGAACGGCATGTCCGGCGCGCCGAGATCGTTTCGGACGTCCCGGATAAAATGCTCCAGCAGCCATGTGTATTGCTCATAGCCGCGCGGCTTGTCCTGGTTAGGATACAATTGCTTATCAACCCTGTCGTGCCAGCCCTGGAACCAGACAAAGCCGGCAATTTCGTAGCCAGCCGCTTCATCATACGCCGGATGGACGCTCTTGATGTCGCCTAATACAGCCTTCACATGGCTTATCATTTTACGATAAAAACCGCCTCGTTCCGCCTCCCGCTCGCTCGCTTCCTTTTGCATCGCTTCTGTCTGTTGGGACCCTTGCTCCCGCTCGCCCTCGATAGATGCTTCTTCTTCTACATCCGGATGCCCCGGTGGCGGCGTCCATGCACCCGCGCTAGGCGACCGGAAATGGTAGTTCAGCGTCCGGCTGCCCAAGGAAGTTTTGATAATCAGAAACGGTTCATCCAACGCCGCGTGCATATAGATGCCAAAAGCATAATCCGGCCCTAGCTGGCTGCCCGTTGTACCCCCGCCATACCGCGGCGCTAATGGCCCGCTCTCTTTATCCAGCCACTGCGAAACCTGTACTTCATCCAGGACAACCGGGTTACCCTCCGCATCAAACAAAGACGCAAATTCCGCGGCTGTATCCGGAAACATCTGGATGTGCGCAAGCGTCCTCGCATCAACGATCCCTGTCATATTCGACTGCCCAGCCAGAATAAATACCTTCATGGGCTTCGCCGTGACCTGGCAAGCCAATAGAACTGCACATGCAGCAAAACCCAACACACGCGAAATCTCACTCATATCAAACCTTTTCTTTTATACCAGCACGTCCGTTTACGGTGATGTGCGTAACCCTAGTCGGATCCAGTAAGAATCGCCAATTGCAATATTGCGCCATTTTGATTGCAACATGATGCCAAAACAATGCTGAATGCAGACGTCTGGAATTAGGACAGCAATACAATGTGAAACTGCACGAACGATGGTACCAGAAAGCCGGACTATAGCAAAGCAGCCCTCTTATTACGGCGACTCCACAAATTCTACCCACGCGAACGTTCCCAATCTCCCCTCTATCTGGTGGCGCGAAAGCAAATACTGTAAACCCGCAGCCCCAAGCCGGTCACGCACTTGCTGGTAATACAGACTGGCAGGAGAAACGCGCTTATCCGGCGAATAGGTCCCCGCAGATCCTATCACCCAGGAAATACCTCCGGGCGGGGCACCCACCAGAAAATCCGGCGCTATACAATTGAAAAACACCGTCTGGGTTCCCGCCCAGCCATGCCCCGTGCCCGAGTTTCCGCGGAAGCGCGATTCCATCGAGCGCTCGCTCTTCACATTATCAAAAAGTGTTCCGATCGAATAGCGATGATGCGGGCCGGCGGACTGCCTGGAGTCTTTGCCAATACAGTCCACGAAAACATTGGGACCCGCCGTGCGCGCCTGGGTAACAAACTCATGTCGGCCACCGTATGTGACGCATCGCTGCACAAGATTCATTTGTCCACTGATCATAAATGGATAGCGTCTACCTCCTTGGACACGTGAGGCCTGTCCCAGACTAACGCTATCTTGAATCGTTGCGCGCGTGCCAACTGCAGAAACAACCGACCACCCGAAATATTTTGCCGTAATGTTGCGTACCCACGTGTTTTCGGTATTACGGCTTAAACGAATGGCATTCCAGCCATGATTCTCTGATGGCCTCGCAGCGCGTTTGGGGTCCCCGAACGGATGACCGGCAATGGGTGCCGCGAACTCGGAAAAGATGCGCAGATGTTCGATGCCCACCTCGCGAACGCGACCGGGTGTGCGGTAGAGGAAAATGGCACCACCACCATATTGCTTATCCAGTGCATGTACAACGGGGGCGTCAATCGTTATCCTGTTTCCATCAATACCTGTGATCACGCGTTCAAAATAAAAATCATACTCTCCCGGCTGCCACTGCTGGGTCACATTGAGTTGCCCCCCATCGCTCGAAAGCGGCACACGCTCCTTGAACGCTTCCCACGTCTCATCCGGTTCTTTGGGAATACGCTGCGGATGCGAGATGCCACTGCGCTGGAAATACAGTCCGGGATTGGGCCCCTCTTGCACCCAACGCAAATCCCGAACACGCGTCCAACGAGGCTGCAGCCGATCACAGCCTATCAACGATATCCATTCTGCCGTGGAGGGGCGATGCAACAGAATCCTGTCACCGATGTGGTAGCCTTGCGCGGAAGTCACGGAAAAACGGTGTGCTCCGATCGGCACATAATCATCCGTAATATCGCTACGCGAGTCCCGGACAACCGCAGGCTGGACTTCATTACCGACCGTAATGAGCGTGCGCTTATATTGGGGATCGCCAAAGCCAGCCGCCACAAGCAAAGTGCCGTCTGGACCACTTCCCTCCCCGCGCAGCACAATGCCACTGGTATTGATCGCTAATGTACCCCTGACGTGGTACACCCCACGAGTCAAAAGGAGCGCCCCGCGAAAACCATCTGCCCCGGGCTCACGCCTCCCCAACATGTCAATCGCAGCCTGGATGCGGTCCGTATCATCCCCATCCTGCGGTTCCAGTCTAATAACCACAGGCACATCTGGAATGGGCCGTTCTCCAGCATGATACCCCACATAGGAAAAATCCGGCAACCGATTGCCTCTCTCATCATGATGATATTCCAGTCTCCCATTTGCACCCACCTGAACCGCACGACTTGAACCTTGTTCACGAATCACTTGCCCCGCCGGAACCGAATCGCCCCAAAAACCAATCATCAAGGCACAAACAACAAATCTGGATATTCCTTTCATATCATTTCCCGTCTGGATGCATTTCCAGAATACTATCAAACCCTGCATTTTCCAACAAGTTGCCGCCAGAGATACTTCATGCGAATCGTCAATAACAGTCTTTTCATATGACATTCATTCAAAAGAAGACGACACAGAGGTCGTCCCTCCTGCTACCCTGCAACTTTCCCATTAAAGCGCGGCAGCTTCACCATCCGCAGGACAGCTTCACCATCCGCAGGACAGCTTCACCATCCGCAGGACAGCTTTACCATCCGTGGGACGGCTTTGCCATCCGCGGGGCAACCGTTCCCTGAGTGGTGCGAACTCGCGAACAGACTCACAATTTCAACATCCCGCCAGATGCATTAAGACATCGCGCCAGATTGCAATTTCATGTTCAGTCCCCAGACTACAGCCCGCAGACGTGCAGGCCTCCACAGGCGTGTCGAAGCCGAGCGCATCTCCATGCTCGTCCCGCTCGCGCGCGGGGGTACATAATCCCCCTCGTCCATGCCCCTGTTGTTAATAACGCAGTTGCGTTGCTTGTTCCAAGGTTATCAACGCCCTCGTCTCAGTGGCGTTTTCAATCTCTGTGAGCATTTCATGATCTTTATGCCCATCCCGCAAGGCGGCTCTGATTTTTGGCAGATAGGGCTGCGCCGCTGTCCCATATTTCAAGATAAACGGCAGGCGGTGATGCACTCTGCGCCAGTAGCCCCAATGCTCGGGTTCGAGCGTCTCGACCGCGAGCTGGATGCCGTCGCTGATATGGAAGCGCTCGAGCATGTCGAGCCCCATTTTTCTGGGCCGATCGGCATGGTGCGAGGTGTATGCCGGGTTGTCGTTCCGTACGACTTCAACAATCCGATCTGCAAAAAGATGAAAATCTTCGATCCTGAGATCATCAATCATCGCCATACCATTATGCCGCGCGACACTATGCGGGTGCCCCATCAGCTTCAAGGCCACCGCGTAGATTGCCTCCTGGTGCGGGGCGGCATCGAACGACGGATCCTTGACCATACGAACTACATCTGCTGCCGCATACCGCTCGAAATAACGGCGGGGATCATGCGGGTTCTCGTTTGCCAGTCTCATGAGTAGTTCCGGGACGTGGGCATGCGCCGCCCCCCCCATTGCTGCCAGCGCTCGAACTGCACGACTGCGAACCCAGGGACTCTCTGCTTCTGCGCGCGCTACAGCCATAAGTTCTTCCTGCGCCGGGGCAGCCTGTTCCGCCATCGCGGCAAGCGCATTGCATGCACCAATCTTCTCGCTGTGTGATCCCGTAAGCAGATGCCGTAATGCGTCAATCGTGTCGTTGCCACGACTGACAAGCTCTCTAGCGGCAAGCCCCCGGACCATGGGAATCTCGTGCCCCAGCAATTCCAGCAGCGCATCATCCGTGGCACCCTCGTAGTCGATGGACCAGACATCCGCTGCGGCATGCGCGTCCTCCCCTTTCAACCACAGGGACTCGTTCTGCCCGCGGCCGGTAATCAGAAGCTTGCGTCTCGGCAACGCGTAATGCAAAGCCATCGCCGCATCGGAGCTGTGCCCGCGATAGTTGAACGAGCCGCCGCCCGGCCTCTGATACACGAAGCCACCGTCCCATGTGCGCGTGAGGGTGCGCAACCATGTCCAATCCTTAAAGAATGCTGCATACGCACTGGGACCCGACACATTGGCTCCCAGCCCTGTCCACATCGTATTAAAGAATGGCCCTGTGTGCCCCACTTCCAGCTTCGGACCCGCACCGACAGACATGCGCGAGAAGAACGCCGCGGGTTCCGTGTCGCCCTGTATGGCGAAAGCAACGGCCGCGGACCCGCTTGTACCGTTGTTGGACTGCATATATTCCATCGCCGTCCCATAGCCGTATGGAATGGCACCATTGCCGACATAGCGACTGTAGAAGGAGCTTGACCTGTCAAGCGCTGCAGCCAGATCCGGGTGCTCGATGCCGCACTTGCGGGCGAGCGCCAGCCCCAGGAAGCATATCAGGCTTGGCTGATTGAGATCGGCATATCCTTCGAGTCGCCCGGGGAGCCGTCCATCGTTGTAGGACGGCAGGGCCAGCCTGTGACCCCACGTTCCATTGATTGACTGCCCCATTGACAGGGTCACCGCGAGATTATGAATCGCGGGCAGAACGGTTTCGTCTTCGGTGATAAGATAATATTCACACAGCAGAATCAAACGATACCCCGTACGCCAGGAACTAGCCTTGTCTATGGCTTCCAGGCTTGGTTCGGGTACCGACGCCACGATACTTTGCACATGGATCCTGACGATCTCCAAATGGTCTTCCTCCCCTGTCGCCAAGAGAGCCAAATAGGGTAGATCCAGATTGGGCGTCATGCGAGAGAGCATGGCATCGACCGTTTGCTTCAGAATCGCCTCCGACTTGTCGCAGTTGTAGGGCGCCGTATCGCTATAAGAGCCCAGTACGTTCAGCTTCAGTTCCTGCACGTGGGTACGGCCTGCTGCCCGGGACTCGGCACCTTCCTGGTCGGGCGCATCCGGTCGCCAGCACAGCAGCTTCAGGCTGCCGCCGTTCTCGGCTTTCTCCGCTTCATTAATCGCATCGGCGAGTGCCACGCGGGGATCCCCCGCAAACGGTGTATCCCCAATGCCAAGGATCACGTCGCCGATCTGGATGACACCATCAGCCGGGGACCCCTCCGCTACCGCGGTTACATAGATCTGCCGCGTGTCCACCGTCGAAGGTGTGCGCGTCATATCGCCAGGCGCCCGTCGGTACCATTCTACATGCATCCAGCCCTGCAACCCGGTGGGACCGAGGTTTTGCGCTTTGCTGATGTCATCCGGCAAAACCTTCGTCAGATCCGGCCCCGCCGTTGTGCTCTCTGTGGTCGCCATGGCGCAACAACCGGCAAGCACGATCGCGGCAAACACAAGCACTCGTATGTTTCGGGTATGCATATTTCTCCCTTTCCTATAGCATTATTGACGTACCCGCCACTTTCTCCCAGATGAAAATCTTAGGTCATTCCATTATAGTCGCGCCGACTGAAGATTTACGATTACATAAACGCGCCAAACCCATTGCGTATTCTTGCCACAAACCCATAAAGCACAACGGCATAATCACGCGATGATTACACGGAACCGCTTGACAGCGCTGCACGCCTTGGTTAAGACACTTGCGCTGCCAAGATAATGCAGGGGCAAAACTTCATAAGTTGGTGAGCAAAAAGTGTAGCCCGCTTTCGCCGAAAGCGCGGCTGGGCGCGTGTAGCGCATGAAGTGTCCGTGGACTGTCCGCGGGGCTTTTCACGGGCTGGCTATGCGCGATCCGCGCACACGCCTGCTTACATCGAAAGCAGGCTACCGAGCATGAAGGTATAAATAGCGCAACCGATAAAAGGAGTTTTAGATGGATACCCCAAACAAACCGAACGTTTTGCTCATCACGGTGGATCAATGGCCGGGAAGCCTGATGGGCTGTGCAGGACATCCCGTGGTCATGACCCCTACCCTGGATCAACTTGCCGCCAACGGTGTGCGCTTTGCCAACGCCTACAGCGAATGCCCGGTTTGTATTCCTGCCCGCCGCACATTACTCACCAGCCTTTCCCCGGCATCGCATGGCTGTCGTGACAATGGGCATAAACCAATGCCGCCTGTGCCCACACTGGCACAGTGCTTCCGTGATGCCGGCTATCAAGCCTATGCCGTCGGGAAAATGCATCTGATGAATCAGCGCGACCGCGCCGGATTCGACGATATATGGGCCGACGAGGAAGGCCGTGGCACGGGAGGAATCATACAGGATGATTATGAACTTTTTCTGGGCGACAACGGTTTTCCCGGACAACGCTTCGCGGGTGGCATGAGCAATAACCAATATTGCTGGCGCCCTTGGCATCTGCCGGAAAACCTGCATGTTACCAACTGGACGGCATCATGGATGAGCCGCATGATCAAACGCCGCGATAAGACCAAACCCGGCTTCTGGTATCTCTCCTTTTCGCATCCGCATCCCCCACTGGCACCGTTGCAAGCCTACCTCGATATGTACCGGGATAAGACACCGCCCGAACCCTATATTGGCGACTGGGCCAGACTGGATGAAAACACGCCGCTGCGCGTGGCCGAACGCATCCATCAGAAACTTGCACCGCCGCCGCACCAGATACCGGATGTACTGCGCGCCTACTACGCGCAATGCACCCACATCGATCACCAAATCCGCACGGTGATCGGCGCATTGCGCGATGAAAGAATCATGAACAATACCGTCATTCTGTTTGCGTCTGATCATGGCGACATGCTCGGAAATCACAATTACTGGGCCAAGGATATGATGAATGAAGACTCGGCCTGCGTACCGATGATTCTCTGCGGCCCCCCCATACACGGGAAAACGTCTGATCATCGCGTGGATCAACGTCTGGCCGGACTCGCCGATGTGATGCCAACCCTGCTGGATGCCGCAGGTCTGCCGGTACCGGATCACTGCGAAGGACAATCGCTGCTGCGCGAAACCACGCGCGAGCATATTTTTTGTGAATTTGTCTACGATAAGAAGGCAAACCTCATGGTACGCGATGCCCGCTACAAGCTCATATATTTATCACCTGCCAACCAACGCTTGCTGTTCGATATGCTAGAGGATCCGTGCGAATTACATAATCTGGCCGGCAAGCCAGAGCTTCAAGAGATCCAACAGCAACTGGAACAAACCTTGATTGGTTGTATGGCACCGGAGCAACGGGCAGCATGGGTGACCGACGGCAAACTCACGGGATCTCCTGCCGGTGATCCGCCCAAGCCGGTCCCATCATTTACCCTGGGAAATCAACGCGGAACCCAATGGCCCCCTCTCCCCACCCGCGCGTAATCGAGCGACCCCGCATATCCATCAGGGCGCAGCGCAAGCGCACAACGGCAGGACTATGTGATGATTCGCGACTCACCCAACCGGCTTAACCACCCTTACTCCGATACCCGAGCCGCTTACACGTTCTCCGCCGGTCAGGTTATCTCGATACGAGAAATCCTTCGACATATTTCTTTCCATTCCGGCGTTTCTCTAACATGTGCCTCTAATTGGGTAGCTGCATGCTTTCAGCACCCACGGATTCTGCGGAAGCCCCCTGAATACTTGAACCAAACCAAGCATCCATGTACGGTGCCAACTAAAGTTCATTAAATTGTCAGAAGGTATCATTATGACCAAACGTACAGTTGCCATAGCTCTTTGCCTGGTCGTTTTCCGGATTGTGCCTGCTCAAGCAGATAAGGAAATCAAGGAGGATGTTGTTATGACGTATACAGAACTTATGGACGCCGAATGGGAAGAGGCCTTCCACGATCCGTGCACACAGAACTGGAACGATAAATGGACCTTGGATGGAAAGAAGGCCACGGTAAAAAACAGCCCGTCAGGAATGGACTTCATCGCAGGACCGAAGGCATTTGATGACGCCCACCATGCCGTCCTTTGGACCCGGCAGGAGTTCAGTGGCGATCTCAAGATTGAATATGAGTACACCCGACTCGATAACGAACACCGCATGGTGAATATCCTTTACATTCATGCAACCGGTAGCGGAGCCTCCGGCTTTGGCAAAGACATCCAGGAGTGGGCGGAGAAACGCACGGTCCCGGCGATGCGTCTCTATTTCCGAAACATGAACGCCTACCATATCAGCTATGCCGCCTTTGGAACGAAGAACACGGTTGCGGGCAACGATTACATCCGGGGGCGACGCTACATCAGCGGACCCTTACAGGGAACGGAACTGGACAATGAGTATGAGCATACCGGCCTCTTTGAGACAGGGGTTGCACATAAAATCACCATCGTGACGCGTGGACGCGACC
>JBLRXB010000079.1:0-9617 GCA_047920915.1 Kiritimatiellia bacterium | reverse complement strand
GATCCCGAGCAGTTGTTAACGGAACTGGGGCTGGCACAGGTGAGTGATGCGGGCGCCTTGGAAGAGATGGTGGATGCGGCCATTGCGGCGAATTCCAAGTCTGTGACGGATTATCGTAATGGCAAAGCAGCTGCGGCCCAGTATCTGATGGGACAAGTGATGCGCGCCAGTCGTGGCAAGGCCAATCCTTCCATGGTGCTGGATATGCTGAAGCAAAAGCTGGCAAACGTTTAAGATTATCGGTAGGGTATCAACGCGTGTGAGTATTGCCGTAGAGAGGAAGATCCATTTTGACATCTAACGACGAGTATGTGCTGGATGTGCTGGTTGATCATGGTCTTGTTACAGAAGATCAGGCGACCGAGGCACGGGGAAAGGTGGTTGATGACGGGGGATCGCCCGTTGATTGGCTGCTATCGCAAAATGTCGTGAGTGAGGATGATGTTCTGGGCACGTTGGCCGGCGTGTTCGGTATGGAGTTTGTTTCCCTGCATGATTTCGACATCCCTGCCGATGTCCGCGATATGATATCGGCGGAAACGGCCCGGCGGTATATGATTGTGCCGGTGTACAAAACCTCTGATGGCTTGACCGTGGCATTGCGGGATCCGTTGGATTTTGATACGCTTGATGCCTTGCGCTACCTTTTGAAGGTGCAAGTGGACGGTGTTGTGGCGCGGCCGATCGAGCTGCATGCTTTACTGGATCGGTATTATCCGGCTGAAGCCGATGTTGAGAACATGCTCAACCAGATATCGGATGGTGCGGTTGATGTGGAAACGGCGCCCGACGAGCTGCTGGAGGGCGGGGATGCCAGTGAGTCGGATGCTCCGATTATCAAGCTGGTGAGTCTTATTATTCTGGAGGCGTACCGTCAGCATGCCTCGGATATTCATCTGGAGCCTTTGGAGAAGCGGTTCCGGGTACGCTATCGTATTGACGGTGTGCTGCACGAGGTGGATGGTCCCCCGAAGCGTTTGCAGCCCGCGATTCTTTCGCGTGTAAAGATCATGGCGGGTATGAAGATATCCGAGCGTCGTATCCCGCAGGACGGGCGCATTCAGGTCAATATTCAGGGGCGGGAGTTGGATTTACGTGTTTCGACGGTACCGGCCAATAATGGTGAGAGTATTGTTATGCGTATTCTGGATAAGCAGAATCTGGCGCTGGGTATGCCCAAGCTGGGCTTTTTTTCGGATGACCAGCAATTGTTTGAGCGTTTGATTGGTTTGCCGGATGGCATTTTGCTGGTAACGGGTCCAACGGGGTCTGGTAAGACGACGACGTTGTATGCCTGCTTGAATCACATTAACCGTCCGGATCGCAAGATCATTACGGTCGAGGATCCGGTGGAATACCAGATGTCGGGCATTAACCAGGTGCAGGTGAATACGACCATTGGGATGACCTTCCCGTTGGCCTTGCGTGCGATCTTACGGCAGGCCCCGAATATCGTGATGATTGGTGAAATTCGCGATAAGGAAACGGCGCAGATTGCGACGGAGGCGTCTTTGACGGGTCATTTGGTCTTCAGTACGCTGCATACGAATGATGCGCCCAGTGCCATTACCCGTTTGCTGGATATCGGGGTCAAGCCGTTTCTGGTGGCGTCTTCGATTCGTGCGGTGATGGCACAGCGGCTGGTGCGTTGTATCTGCGAGCACTGCCAAGAGGAATACGATCCGGATCAGTCGTCGATTCTCACGTTAGGGCCGGCTGGCGAATCCTTGCTGGGCCGGAAGTTGATTCGTGGGCATGGTTGCAATCATTGCGCGCTTTCCGGGTATTCGGGTCGAAAGGGTCTCTTTGAGATATTTTTAATCAATGATGCGATTCAGCACATGATTTTTGAAAAGATGTCGGTCTCGGAAATGCGTCAGCATGCTCGTGAGTTAGGGATGCGTACGCTGCGTGAGGATGGTGTGCGCAAGGTGGGGGCCGGTGTGACGACCCTCGAAGAAGTGCTACGCGTAACAATGGGAGATTCGGACTAATGAGTGAAGAACAGGCAAAGATGGGTGCGGAACATGTGGCAATGGATGATCTTCTGCAGTTGGCGATCGACGAAGGGGCGTCGGACTTGCATTTGACTGTGGGTCTACCTCCGATGATGCGTTTGCATGGTAGTCTGGAGGGGCTGGATTGCGCGCCGTTAGGGCCGGCCGATACGGAACGACTGATGAAGAGCATTACATCCGCCAGCGACCAGCAGAAGTTGCGCGAAAATGGCGGCAGTGATTTTGGTTTTGGTTTCGGGGATCAGGCGCGTTTTCGTGTGAGTATTTTCAAGCAAAAGGGCAATGTAGGGATGGTGTTGCGCCAGATTCCCAACGAATTATTATCATTGGAAAAAATTGGTTTGCCGGCGCAGATTCGCGAGTTGTTGTGGCGTCCGCGTGGATTGATTCTTGTTACCGGTCCTACCGGATCGGGCAAGTCGACCACGCTTGCGAGTATGATCAATGTGATTAACGAAGAACGTGATTGTCATATTATCACGATTGAAGATCCGATTGAATATTATCATCAGCACAAGAAGTCGGTTGTCACGCAGCGTGAAATCGGTGTTGACGTGCCGTCGTTTGGTGAGGCCCTGCGGCGTGCGTTGCGTCAGGACCCCGACGTGATTCTCGTGGGGGAAATGCGTGATTTGGAGACGATGGCGGCGGCGATATCGGCGGCGGAAACCGGTCATCTGGTTTTTGCAACCTTGCATACGACGGGGGCGGCGGCAACGGTGGATCGTATTGTGGATGCTTTCCCGACCGATCAACAGGAACAGATCCGTACGCAGTTGGCCAATGGCATCGTGGCCGTTGTGTCGCAGTTGCTGTTGGTGCGGCAGGATCGTCCCGGGCGTGTGGCCTCCTTCGAGGTGATGATTTCGACGTCTTCGATTCGTTCCTTGATTCGCGACAACAAGACGTTCCGGATCACATCGGATATCCAGACGGGCGCGAAGTATGGTATGGTGACGATGGATACGTATTTGATGGCGCTTTATCAGGCGGGGCAGATCAGTTATGAGGATTTGATTGCCAAGGCGCAGGATCCTGAATCTGTGAAGCAGAAGCTACAAGAACTTGAGACTACGCGCTGATGTTGGGAATGTGGAGCGAACAAGCATGAGTGAAGAGATTTTACATGATCCATTGCTGCAGCTACTGATCGAGCAGGGTGTACTGACCAGCGAGCAGGCGGCAGAGGTTGCTGCCGAGCATCATGAGTCGGGCAAGCCGATGCGCTCGATTGTCGTGGATCTTGGCTTGATTGCCGAAGATGATCTGCTGGATATTATTGCCGCTTATCTTGGTACGCAGGTTGTGAATCTTCCCGCGCTGGATATTCCGGTTGAAGTGATACGCCGTTTGCCAGCGAGCGTGGCACGTATGTACAACGTGGTGCCGGTCAGCTTTACCGACACAGCGGTTGAGTTGGCGACTTCTGATATGGTCGGGACGCAGACCATGGATGAGCTGATGTTTGTCTTGACCTGCGATGTTTCGTTTGTTCTGGCGCGCTTTGATGATGTCAAGGCCTGTATCAACCAGTTCTATGGTGATGACAGTGAAGCCGTGAATGACATGCTTTCGGCACTGGAAGGTGTTGATGATGTCGAAGCACTACAGGTAACGGATGAGACCGATGACAAGGGTATTGAGGAGGCGGCGGGGTCGACGCCTGTGATCCGTTTCGTAAACCTTGTGTTATATCAAGCGGTGAATGACCGGGCATCGGATATTCATTTTGAGCCCTTCGAGAAGGAGTTTCGCATCCGTTACCGGGTAGATGGTGCCTTATATGAAATGGCCCCGCCGCCCCGGCGCTTGGCCCTGCCGCTGATTTCGCGTATCAAGGTTATGTCGGGTTTGAACATTGCCGAACGGCGCTTGCCGCAGGATGGTCGTATTCAGTTGTCAGTGGGTGGGCGTTCGATCGATTTGCGTGTGTCGACCCTGCCCACGCAGTTTGGTGAAAGCGTGGTGTTGCGTGTTCTGGACCAGAGCAATGTGCAGCTCAGTGTCGAAAATCTGGGGATGCCGGATGATGTGTATGAAAAGTTTACGGCGGACGTAAAGAAACCGAATGGCATTGTGATTGTGACTGGCCCCACAGGATCCGGTAAGACGACAACCTTGTATTCGGGGTTGAAGCGTGTGAACACGATTGACCGCAAGCTGCTGACGGCAGAGGAGCCGGTTGAATACAATATCGAGGGGATTATCCAGGTGCCGGTCAAGGAGAGTGTGGGGAACTCCTTTGCCAACATTTTGCGTGCCTTTTTGCGGCAGGATCCGGACATTATCATGATTGGTGAAATTCGTGATATTGAGACGGCGCAGATTGCGGTGCAAGCCTCGCTAACGGGGCACTTGGTTTTCAGCACGTTGCATACGAATGATGCGGCTGGTGCGGTGACGCGTTTGATTGATATGGGCATTGAGCCGTTCCTGATTGCCTCGACGCTTCAGGCGGTGCTGGGGCAACGGCTGGTGCGTACGGTGTGCGACCAGTGCAAGACCCCGTATGAACCTGATGATGAGGTGCTGGACATGCTGGGTTTAACGCGTAGCGATGTCGGCAACAGGCCGTTTTATTATGGTTCGGGTTGCTCCTACTGTAATGATACCGGGTACCATGGGCGGCGCGGTCTGTATGAGTATCTCTCCGTGACGGAGGGTGTACGGCAGATGATCAATGAGCGCCAGCCCACGATTGTGATTCGCGATAAAGCTGTGACGCAAGGTATGACGACGATGCGTCAGCACGGTATTCAATGTTTACTCGATGGATATACAACTGTCGATGAAGTGGTGAAATATACATAATGAGGTTTTATTTCCCCTTTTTTGGTGGTCGGAACCTGCGCAACCTTACCTATGTGCGCTTGATACGCTATTCGCGTCCCTACCTGCCGCGTCTGATTGCGGGTGCCATTTGCGGCATTTTGTTTGCCGGTTCGACGGTGGGGGTATTGCCGGTCTTACAGCAGATGCTGGGGCGTTTTTTTGATGTCGATAATCCCTTGACGTTGAAGGTTACCCTGTTGATTGGGGGTGCCCTCATCCTGTTGGTTGTGATTCGTGGTGTTGGCCAGTATTTGAATAGTTATTTGATTCACTGGGTTGGTAACCGGGTCGTGAAGGATTTGCGTGTCGAGACATTCCAGCACTTGCAGGATCTTTCCGTTGGATATTTTAATGCGACGGAGACGGGGCAGATGATCTCGCGCACGGTAAACGACTCGATGATGCTCGAGCGCGCGGTTTCGACCGTGCTCACGGATCTCGTACGACAGCCGATTGTGTTGATTGGTGCGGCGGCTTACGCCCTGACGCGGAACTGGCGTCTGGCGGTGGCTGCGTTGGTGGTTTTTCCTTTATGTGTGTTGCCAATGGCCGTTTTCGGGCGGCTTGTGCGCAAGGCGTCCCGGCAGGGGCAGGAGTGGCTCTCGGAAATGGTATCGATCATGCAGGAGTCTATCCGGGGGGTGCGCATCGTAAAGGCCTTTTGTATGGAAGACCGTGAGGAGCAGCGTTTTGCAAATGCCTGCCAGATTTTTTTTCAGCGAACGATGCGTGTTGCGCGTGCCAACGCGGTGATTGAGCCGGTGGTGATCGTGATGGCAAGTGTGGGGCTTGTGCTGGCATTGTTTTATGCCGTGCAGTTGGGGATGGCGTGGAATGAGTTTGTTGTGATGGCGCTGGCACTGTTTATGTTGTATGAGCCGGTGAAAAAGCTCAATAAGATCCATTTGAGCGTGCAGCAGAGTTCGGCATCGGCCGACCGGATATTTGAAATATTGGATACGCCATCGCTTGTGACGGATCGTGTAAATGCGGTACCGCTCACGGAGGTGATTCGTGAGATTCGTTTCGAACATGTGGATTTTGCCTATGCGGAGGAGCCGGTTTTACAGGGTATCGATGTAACGGTGCAGGCTGGCGAGCGGATTGCGTTGGTTGGTGGCTCCGGTGCGGGAAAGACGACATTCGTGAATCTTCTACCGCGTTTTTTCGATGTAACCGGCGGGCGTTTACTGGTGAATGGGGTTGATGTGCGTGATTATACCTTGCGTTCGTTGCGGCTGAGGATGGGCATTGTGACACAGGACACGTTCCTGTTTAACGACACGGTTGCTGCCAATATTGCGTATGGTCGTCCGGATGCACCGCGCGAGGATATTGAGAAAGCGGCAAAACTGGCCTATGCGGACGAGTTTATTTTGTCTTTGCCGCAGGGATATGATACGGAGATTGGCGAGTTAGGGATGATGCTGTCGGGGGGGCAGCGGCAACGGTTGGCGATTGCACGAGCCATGTTGAATGATCCGGAAATCTTGATTCTGGATGAGGCCACCAGTGCGCTGGATACGGAGTCGGAGCGCATGGTGCAGAAGGCGATTGATCAGCTCGTTGCGGGCCGGACGGTATTTGCGATCGCGCATCGCCTCTCGACGATCATCAATTGCGATCGTATTCTTGTGCTGGAGCGGGGTCAAATCGTGGAGTCAGGCCGGCATGCCGATCTTCTGACGCAGAGTGGTATTTATCGCCGGTTGCATGACATGCAGTTTACGCCCTGATGCGGGATCTGGCAGTTGCCGGGTAAGGGATTGGTATGAGAGCAAGAATCCAAATGAGGATCAAAGGGATCGTGTGTTTGTGCGTGCTGTCTGCCGTCATGGTAGGGTGTACGGAAAGTCCGGTTGGGCGCCGCGACGCCCGTGAACGTAACAATCGGCTTGTGGTCAGCGCGTATGAGCAGATCGAGGCGGGTGCTTTTGCCGAGGCGGCGTTGCTGCTGCGTGAGGCCCTGGATGAATACCCGACACTGGTGCGTCCCCATCTGGATTTGGCGATTCTTTTGCATGAGCGACAGCAGGATTATGTGCGCGCCATCTATCATTATAGGCGCTATTTGGAATTGCGGACAGCAACCGAGAAGGATGTACTGATTCAAAAACGGATCGATCAGGCGCGCGATTCCCTGGTGGCCTTGTATATGGCTGAACATCCGCCGGCGGTCGTGTCTGCAGCGGTGCCTGCGGTGGTTGTTGCGCCGGAAACGTTTGCGGATGCGGATACGGTTGAGGCATGGGAACGCCGTTTAGTAGCCGCCAAGCTGCAAGTGGAAGAAGCGCAGCGCGCTGCGGCTGCGCTGCGGCGCGAGCAGGATGTGCTGCGTTTGTCGTTTGCCGAACAGGAGCAGGAATTGGCGCAGAAAGAAACGCGGATACAGCAGCTGGAGGCGCAAGTACGGGTGCTTTCGGATCAGCTTGAGCGGGAGGGTGGGCGCACGGCAGGTCCTGCGTTGGAGGAGGCCAAGCCTTTGGTGACACCGCCGGAGCCGCGTCGCGCGTTGGAACCAGCGGTGGTTCCGCGTACGTACGTGGTGCGTCCGAATGACTCGCTCTCGGTAATTGCCGAGCGGGTGTATGATGATGCTAACAAGTGGCAGGTGATCCGGGATGCAAATATCGAGGTTTTAGGTGATTCTGAAATGGTGCGGATTGGCCAGGTATTGGTCATTCCAGAAATGCCCGAACGAGACAGGAGGTAGCGGTTATGGCACGATCGTTTGTAGATACGGATTTACTCGAGCCGGATGAACGGCCTGATCCCGTTACGAGCACAGCAGGGGCAGATGCGCCGGAAAGTCTTGCGCGTCAGAAAGAGCAAATTCAAGAGCAGGTGGCAGATGCTGCGGAAGAGATCGAACGCTTGCAAATGCGGCAGAAGGAACTGGAGCAGGCCCGGCAGGCATTACGCGAGTTGCACCGCAAGCAGCATGAGTATGAAGAAGGCAAGAAGAGTATCATTGAGAAGTTGAGTCGTTCGTCCTTGCATCTTCAAAAGGAAGAAGATCGACTGACGCGCAAGTTGGAGTTGGTTTCAGCGACGCGTCGTGATTTTGCCGGTATGTTGCGGGAGCTGCGCGAAATACGCGAGGACCAGTGGTCGGAATCCGGTTTTGAAGAAGCGTTGGATTCGGCGCTTGCGCTGTTGGAGAGTATGCGAGGGGTGTATCGCAAGTCGAGTGCGCGTTTGGAGGCACAAGGTGTGGACCGCATTGTGCAAACGCGAAGTCATGGCGATGATCCGGTCGGGGAGCAGGCGCGGATGCCGAGCGGCTGGCTGGTCTGGTTCCGGGCAGGAATTGCCTTTTCGTTATGTCTGGGGGCCGTGGGTGCAATCCTTCTGGCACTGTACTTGCATTTGCGTTAGGAGTGTTCTGTGCTATTTCGCAGTGGTCATAACCATGGATTGCGCGAGGGGCTGATCAGCCGAGGGGTCATATCTCGCCGGCGTACGGATCTTGATGCCATCAGTAGCGATCGCGTGATGGGGCCTCTGGCTGGTCGTCGGGCAAAGCATGATGGTGTGGCGCTATGTTTGTTACGCAGGGATAATGTGCATGCGATACCCATGCGGCGGGAGCAGCGGATAGCGCGTAACCGGCGTCTACTGATCCGGTTGTGGGTCGTTTTGCTCCTGTGGTGGGGGGTGGGGTGGTTCCTTTTTTAGGGGGCTCGGCAGGAGGGTTTGCCCCTTCAGCACGCGCGCGAGCACATCGCTGATCTGATTGCGTGTTGCCGGCTTGATCACCATGGCACGCACGCCGACTTCAAGGGCCTTGGTTTGGTCAAGTTTTTCCGGGTATCCGGTAAAAATCACGATTGGCAATGCAGGGTTGATGACATGTGCTGCTGCGGCCAATTCCAGTCCGCTTTGCTCCGGCATGACCAGGTCTGTAACAAGCAGGCCGATCTTGTGTTTGGGGTTCTGCAGGATTGCCAGTGCTTGCCGCGCTGTTGTGCAAATGACAGTCGTAAAGCCAATCGAGGGGAGCATGCATTGTGCCATATGGGCGATGGCGGGTTCGTCATCCACAAAGAGAACTGTTTTTTCGCTGGGGGTTGGCGGCATCCAGTTGGTGTTGGTATCCACGTGTTCCTCCTGTAACAGGGGTAGGGCAATATGAAAGGTTGCGCCTTGGTCGGGTGCGGATTCGATTGCGATGGCGCCTGCGCGGGCGTCGATGATCGATTTTACGACGGATAACCCCATGCCGGTACCCTCGCCATGCGGTTTCGTGGAGAAGAAGGGATCGAAGATTCGCTCCTGGATTTCCTCTGGGATGCCAGGCCCCGAATCCTTGATGGTAAGCCGGACATAGGTGCCACGTGGTAGCTGCGGAAATTCCTGTCGATGGCGCCACCCCATGCTGAAGCTTGAAAGTTGGATATCCAGTGTGCCACCGGTTTCGCGCATCGCATAGGCTGCATTGGTAAGGAGATTGGTTAATATCTGGTGGATTTGGATCGGGTTTGCCAGAACCAGATCCTTCTGCGAGCGGATCGCCGTGCGCACTTCGATTGCCGGAGCCAGCAAGGCCACGTGTTGTTTGGCGACTTCCTTGACGAGCGGAATGAGGTGGATCGGGGATACATCATCATCGGACTGCCGGGCATAGATGAGGATCTGTCCGACGAGGTCTTTCGCGCGGAGGGTGGCGTTACGAATCTCGGTAATGAATTCCTTGAGCGCGGGATTGTCATCGCAGCAATCCAGCCCGATTTCCGCGTAGCCGAGTATGGGCGTGAGAATATTGTT
>JBLRXB010000078.1:0-9743 GCA_047920915.1 Kiritimatiellia bacterium | reverse complement strand
TATAGTGTACATCGTCTTTTATGATGATACGCTCTATGGCACCTGCGGCAGCGCGCATGCCATGGGTGATAAGGGCACCCTCGAATGCCGGACCTGCCGCCGTCGAGGTCGCATACATCCGCCCATTGTGCGCCAGCACAATTTCACCATTGGTGCCAATGTCCACCAGTAGCATCGCCCCCGCTTGCTGATCAAGTTGCGTGGCCACAATCCCGGCTACCGTATCCCCACCAACAAAACCACCAATCTGCGGAAACACATACAACTCGGCCCCACGATTCACCTGCAACCCCACGATATCTGCCGGATACGTCACCGCATCCGACAACACTTGAACAAATGGTACCTCACCCAAGGCCGAACAATCCAACCCCAATAAAAGCTGTTGCATGGTTGCATTGCCCGCCAGCGCCACTTCATAGATGTCTGTCCGCGCAATTCCTGCCTGTGCAACCAGATCGTCAATAATATCCTGCAGGGTCCCAACGATCAATCCCTGCAGCTTGGCCAGCGCACCCGGTTCTTCCCGAACACGCTGAATCCGCGCAATCACATCATCGCCAAGACTGATCTGCCCGTTCATCCGCGAAGCCAGACACCGCTCCGCCCCCGTCACGAGATCAATCAGGGTTCCCACCACAGTCGTGGTTCCAACATCAAAGGCAACACCAAAAACGGACAATCCGCTGCCCGCAGGCAAAAGCCCCAGAATATGCGTATCCGTCGTTACCGCAACCCCGCACCAACCACCAGCCCGCAACGCCTGCGGTATCTGTCGCAGAACCCCAAGCCGACATCGCAGCCCCCCCCCAACCGCAGCTTGCAAGCGCGTATAATCAGACACATCATCCTGCTGCGTTGGCGCAGACAACGTAAACGGAACAACCCGCACAGGCGGATCCAATACCCCCGCCGCGCGCCCGGCATCCGTCACCAAGATCTGCTGCCCACCAACAAACAAAGCGGCATCAGGTACATCCACCACAAGATCTTCTTCAACCTTGAAACAGCATGCTAGAACATCCTTGCCGTCTATCAACACGCGGCATTTACCACAGGTACCCTTGCCGCCGCAGGGCGTTTGCAGAATCACGCCGGCACGCTCCGCTGCCTCAAGCAAAAGCGTCCCCGGCAACACAAACACACGCCGCCCCGACGGCTGAAACAATACCTTCAACTCATGCATCCTCGATTCCCCCACGTCCCTACTGCTCCCGCATACACCCACCACCCATACACTGCCCCGAGGGACAGGTGCCCAGACTGCAACTTTCCTTCGCACCCCCGCCTGCCAGCGCACTGAATGCGGAAAGCATGCGCTCTACCCGCTTAGACCCACAGGTCGGACAGGCGGGCACCGGCACACGACTGTTCGCAACCAACTTTTCAAACCCGACATCACACTTCTTGCAACGATACTCATAGATCGGCATAGCTTCCTCCATCTGGAACGTACTACCAAAAACATCATACCCTGTCCATCCACATACGCTCCAGCAATCGCAAATTATCATACCAATCCGCTATTTTAACCTTTGCGGCTTTTTCACTTTATTGTTAAATGCCGACAGTGTGCACATGCACAACATGTGTTTGCGGCATCCGCAAAAACAGTAACAACAGGAGAAGTACGTATGAAATGGATCATTGTTGCTTTGATGTTACCGCTTGTCGCCATGCAACTGAAAGCCGCGGAACCCACCATATCCCTGCCCTGGCAACAGTTTGAGATCGGTCCGGAATTATTGATGTACAATTATGAAGAACCGGGCTTGATGGAATTAGATGGTGCCCTCTATGGCATCGACGCACGCTTCACGCGCTTCATTCCAAAGCTTCGCGAAGTCACAGTCGGCGAAGGCGACGACGCCGTTCTCACACAAAAAGAATATATGCTCGTGCTCCGGCTTGATGCACGCTACGCGACGGGCAAACATGACTACGACGGAGCACTTCAGGATGGCACGCCCTACAAAATCAGCAGCATTGATGCAACCTCATATGAACTCCGCGGCCTGGTCGGCTACTCGAGCTGGATGCATCCAGATAGCCAAACCATCATATACAGCGGACTGGGAACGCGATTCAAAGACGATGACAGTTCATTTGACCCTGCTGGATATAAACGTGAATCATCCTACCTGTATCTACCCGTTCTGGTCGAGCATACCCGCACCAGGGCGAACGGACGCACCCTTGGATTCTCTTTCGAATACGACATCTTTTTATCCGGAGAACAAGTGTCCCATCTTGCGCTTGGCGACAGCATCCGGGAAATCAAAAACAGCCAGAGCTCTGGCTCTGGTTATAGATTTGCCGTTGCATACTCCGGAACCACAGCATCCGGTATCGCCTGGAAGATAGAACCCTTCTTCCGCTACTGGGACATCGACGACTCGAATATGGTCTACATGCGTATTGACAATTTCGTCGTGGCCTTTCTTGAGCCCGAAAACACCACCCGGGAGATTGGCGTCAGCACCCGAATCCTCTTCTAGAACATCGCCCTTTATATCGCCGTCGGAATATTCCACCCTTGCATTACACATAAAGCCAACCAAACTGTGCCACACACCTGCAAACCACCAACGAATGAAAGCGCGTACAACGCATGATTTCATAAAAAGGGAGGGGCGGCGAGTGGGGCATCTAACCCTCAAACAAATACTCGAGCCCGTTCAGCTTGACGGTGTAAACAATCTCGAGCATGCGCCCGAGTTCCCCCCTCGGAAACCCTTGCTTCTTGAACCAGACCACATACGGCTCCGGCAAATCCACCAATCGATAGCCCTTGTACTTTCCGAACGGCATCACCATTTTCGAAAGCTTCCGAAACACTTCCGGATCCGGCTGTATCTCCTGACTCACAACACCTCCGTAAACTAGCCCTTACCGGCTAGGACGCTGTCACCATCTCCATCACGATCTTTTCCAAAGCCTTCACATTCCGTTCGCTATGCGCCCGCGCAATATACTCTCCGGCCAACTCGCGCAATACGGCCCTGTCTGTCAATTCACACCTCAATATTTTAAATCGATAGCCCCGGCCTGACCGATTAAAGATACCAAATCGCATCCGGCAAACAACACCACAAAACAAATAATTTTGAATTAATCCTTGTCATATCCCTGCGTATTTTTAAGGGTGGGTTTATCAAAAACACAATATCGGGTCGTTTTTACAAAGTATTTCTTGCATTCGAGATTGCTTTGACCCGATACAACACTAGACATAGGAGACAATCGCATCATGCGCATTACCCTGCTACTACTCCTGACAATCACACTGGTGGCATGCTCATCAGACGTAACACACGAGCCCTACACACCCGCTGGCACCGGCAATTATACGGGACCAGCCATTAACGCCCGCCTCGCTTCCGAGGAAATCGAGGGCGACTTCATGACGGTCTGGGCACGCACATTCGCAGATCACATGCGGGAATGGTCCGGCGGCAGGATCAATATCGAGGTTTTTCCGTATGGCACACTGGGAACAGCGGGCGACATCAATGAACTCGCCCAAATGGGCGTGATCGAATTCGTGTTTTCGGATTACGCCTGGATCAGCTCATTCGTCCCACAAGCGCAAGTTCTTTCCCTCAACTACTTATTCCCCCCCGAGGGCGTACCCGAGGTGCTGGACTGGATTGCCCGCCATGGGCAATTCCCCGCACGGATCGAGGAGGCTTTCCGACGAAATGATCTGGTTCCGCTCGGGGTTCTCTATGAGGGCTGGCAATGGGTTTCCGCCAATCACCCGATCCGTGCGCTGGATGATATGGACGGATTGCGATTACGCCTGATGTCCTCGCGCTTGCTTGTCGAAACCTACCGGGCCTACGGTGCCAGCCCCACCCCCATGGCCTACGGCGAAGTCTACAGCAGCCTCCAAATGGGCATGATCGATGCCCAGGTCAACCCCCTCTTTGCCGCCTACAGCATGAAATTCTTCGAGGTGCAAGATCACTTTACGCAGCTTCGCAGTGAACCATTTCTAGGCATTCCCACCGTCAATCAACCATTCTTTGATGGCCTCCAGCCCGAAGTACAAGCAGAAATGCGCCGCTTCTGGCGCGATACCATCATTCCGGCAGGACAATGGATTGATGAACGCAACGAGTCGGATCGTGCCAAAATGCTTGCGGAGCGCCCTCAGTTGCAGTTCAGCGAAATTTCAGACGAGGTCATGGATACCTTCCGTGAACGCGCCGAAACGGTCTATAGCACGTTTGTGGGTATGGGCGGCGAAGGCGCTGAGGAAATCCTCGCTGCCCTGCAGCAGGATATCGCCAATGCCATAACGGCCCTTGCGATAGAATAGACAAGGCAACAATGAATAACGGCATCAAACAGACGCTGGCCTGGACACACCGGACATGCAGCTTTCTTGGCCAAGCACTCAATATCATCGAGGTGAGCCTGATCGTGGGCAGCGTCACGGCGATGGCTGGGCTCTTGATCGCCAATGTAATTGCACGCACATTCTTCACCAGCATCTACTTTGCCGAAGAACTCTCCGAACTACTCGTCATCCTCATTACCTTTGCTGGTGTCAGCTATAGCGTCCGTAAAGCCATGCATATCCGTATGGGTGCCTTTCTGGATGCCATGCCGCCTAAATGGGAAAAAGCCTGCATTATCTTTATCTCTGTCGTCAGCGCCGTGGTGATGGGTATCATGGCATGGTTTGCGTGGGACTACCTGCTCAATGCCTACACACGTGGACACACCACCCCCGCACTGCGTATTCCCAAATGGACATTCTATGTGATTCTACCGTTCGGCTTCGGACTGGGTGCCATCCAGTACGTGCGCACCGTCATCAAAAATCTGAAGGAAGACGAACCTTGGCAAAGCGCCGAACAGCAAAGTGAATACGAGGAAGAACATCCCGGGGCGGCACTGCTATGATCGTATTTACCATCAGTCTGGTCGTGATGCTATTGCTGGGGTTTCCATTCATGGTTACCCTGCTGGGATCGCTCATCATATATATCTTTACCTATATGCCCGACACTGCGCCCCGTATCATGATGACAATGGTGCAACAGGTGATGTCCGGCATTACCCCGCCAGCCTTGGTCTGCGTACCAATGTTCATCCTATCGGCCAGCATCATCACCGCCGGCAAATCGGCCGAAAAACTCATCGCCATGATCAAGGCGTTTGTCGGGCACTTGCCCGGGGGACTACCGATTACGACCAATGCCAGCTGCACCCTTTTCGGATCTGTCTCCGGCTCCACGCAAGCCACTGTGGCTGCGATTGGCGGAACCATGCGCCCCATGCTTTTGCAAGCCGGCTACCCCAGCTCCTTTACGCTCGGACTTATCATCAACTCCAGCGATATCGCCTTCCTCATCCCGCCAAGTATTGGCTTCATCGTCTATGGCGTCGCCACCAATACCTCGATCGGATCGCTTTTCCTTTCCGGCATCCTGCCAGGTATTCTGATCTTTGTGCTGTTTTCTATCTATTGCTACATCTATTCGAAGGTCAAGCAAGTGGGGGTCTTACCAAAAGCCGGCTGGCCGGAACGCTTTAGTGCCATCAAACAAGGATTGCCGGTAATGGGCTTTCCGATCATCATTATCGGTGGCATCTATGCTGGCATCTTCAGCCCGACCGAGGCTGCCGCCGTATCTGTCGCCTACGCCATTCTGCTGGAAGCCTGCGTGTACCGCAGCCTCACCCGCAACATTCTCTTCGAAGCTACCCTGCAAGCAGGCGTCATTACAGGTGCCGTATTCATTCTTGTCGGGGCCGGACAAGCCTTCTCCTGGATGATCGGGTTTCTGCAGATTCCCCAGCAGATTTTGCCACCGCTTTTTGGTGCCGACCCATCCATGCTGCGCGTGATGGTGATCATTGTCGTGACGTATTTCGTTGCCTGCATGTTCGTGTGCCCGATCGTTGCCATCTTCGTGCTTAGCCCCATCTTCCAGCCCTACGTCGTGGCCGCAGGCGTAGACCCCATTCTGCTAGGCACTCTCGTGACCCTCCAAGCCGCAATCGGTTCTGCCACGCCACCCTTCGGCTGTGACATCTTTACCGCCCAAATCATCTTCCGCCGACCTTATCTCGAAGTCATCGGGCATGCCCTACCCTTCCTGCTCATCCTGATCCTGGCCACCATTCTCCTCATCGCCTTTCCCCAAATCGCCCTCTTTCTCCCCAACCTCGCATCTTAGCGATTGATTGCCTTGCGTGCACATGGTGCCTATAGTTCACAAGAAGAACAAGCCGCTCTCCTGCAATGGATCGCATCCTTCAGCGCATGGATGGTTAATCGCAAATAACGCCACTCAAGTGTCCGTGTTCTTGCGCCTCGTAACCGTTCTCTTCTTTGCCACCGCAGTCTTCTTCGCCGGGGCCTTCTTCACGCGCTTGGCCACACCTTCAAATTGCTTTTTCGCAGATGGACGCGGTGTGCTCTTCTTGGCAGCCGCCTTGGTTGTCTTGCGCACCGGTTTTGGCTCTTCTTCATCTTCCTGCACGGGGCTGGCAGGTGCCTTTGGGGTCACTGCAATAGGCGCTTGCTGCCACAGATCCTCGATCTGGTAATAATCCCTGACCTCCGGGACAAACACGTGCACAACCACATTCAGGTAGTCCAGCACAAGCCAACCACCCTCGACCTCGCCAGCATGACGGTAACAAGAAACCCCCTCGTGCTTCAATTGCACCAAGACATCTTCATACAAAGCCTTCACATGTGACTTACTCATACCCGAAGCCACCACCAGCCAATCTGTCATCGTCGAGCGCTCACGCACATCCAACACAACCAGATCGTTGGCCTTCTTGTTTTCCAAAATCTCTTTAATCCGTTCTACCAATGCTTCTGTTTCGATCTTACACCTCTCCTGTTACGCCCCATATAAATGCCGCTCAGCAATAATCATCTCCACCTCTACAGGCACAAGATAGCGAATACGCAACCCCTCTGCAACCCGATGACGAATCTCGGACGAAGAAATCTCGATCCGCCGGGCGTAGGGAGCAAAAACCAACTCGGTCGCTTCGGGTAGCTCGCTAGTCGATATCTCAACACCTGGTCGGGGAAAAACACCGAAGCGGCACAACGTGGCGACATGCGTAATATTCTTCCACTGCGGCAACTCCTCAACCTTATCGGCACCGATCAGAAAGTAGGGAACTTGACCGGGAAACTTCGTGCGAATCTCTGCCAGCGAATCCACCGTATAAGAAACGCCACCACGCTCCAGCTCTATCTCGAGCAATCCAAAACGAGGCTGCCCCTCGATCGCCGCTAGAATCATATGCTTGCGCATCTCACCACTGGCGCTCGCACCCCCTTGTTTCAAGGGTTGGTCTGCACAAGGCATAAAATAAACCATTTCCAGTTCAAAAGCCTCCAGCGCAGATTCAGCCAAAATCAAATGCCCGATATGAATCGGATCAAAAGACCCACCCAAAATCCCAATGCGCCGTTCTACGCTTCCCCTAAGACTCCCCAGCATGGCATTGCCCCCAATTTGCGTCCATTACAGCTCATGCTACCGCCTTACCCACCTCGCTTGCAAACACATATACCTTGGGAACGCTACGCTCCAGCGGGCCATAGGAAACCCCTAGACCGGCTAGCGCAAAGAACCGCTTCTCACCAAATCCACACAAGCCGACCGCTATGAATTAATGAAAATATCCCGGACTCTCCCGCAGCTCCACAGCCGGGTTCTTCTCCTGATAATAGCGCAAGCCCCATTCATCCTTGAACAGCAGAACACGCCCGCCATGATCGTCGGTGGCCAAACGTACCCCGAACGGCAGCTCCATCTGCGCCGTATCGATGTCCGCCGATAACCAGCGCGCCAGCGACCAAGCCGCCGGCGTAATCCTCGAAACCGCCCCGTACTCGCTTTCCAATCGGTATTTTACAATCTCAAACTGCAACGGACCCACCGCGCCCAGGAGAGTTGTCTTCATTACCGAGTCATCCAGTTCGTAGCGCTGGATAACCCCTTCCTGCAGCAACTGCTCCAAACCCTTGGAAAAGCGCTTGTACTCGGATGGCGTAGGATTCTCGATCGTGGCAAAGCACTCCGGCGCAAAACGGGGAATCTCATCATAAATAATCGAAGCATCCTCCGTGATCGTGTCTCCAATCGCAAAGCCATCCTTCCCGATAATGCCCACAACATCCCCCGGATAGGCCTCATCAACCGTCTCGCGCTCGCGCCCGAAAAGCTTCGTCGCACCCGCCAACCGGATCGTCTTACCCGTGCGCACATGCAACGCCCGCATGTCGCGCTCGAATTTGCCCGACACCACCCGCACAAAAGCTATCCGATCGCGATGGTTCGGATCCATATTCGCCTGGATCTTGAAAACAAACCCCGAAAACGAAGAATGCGACGGCTGCACGAGTTGTCCATCCCGCGACTGACGTGATGTCGGTGGCCCTGAATAGTCCAGAAAACCATCCAGCAACAACTGCACCCCAAAATTATGTAGCGCACTACCAAAATACACCGGCGTAGTCTTGCCTGCCAGAACCGCATCACGGTCAAACCCCGCACCAGCTCCATCCAGCATTTCCACAGCATCACATACACTCCGGTAAACATCTGGACGCAACTTCTCACGGATGATCGGATCATCAAGACCCATTGTAGCTACAGGCGAACGGTACGTTCCTCCTGCGGTCCGCTCATACATGTGCGCCTGCGCCGTCATCCGATCCCAGACCCCCTTGAAATCCGTTCCCTCCCCCAGCGGCCAATTTACGGGATACGCACCAATACCCAATACATGCTCCAACTCATCCAATAATTCCAGCGGATCGCGCGAAGGACGATCCAGCTTGTTCATAAACGTAAAAATCGGAACGCCACGCTGACGGCATACCTCGAACAACTTGCGCGTCTGACTCTCGATACCCTTGCCCGCATCAATGACCATCACCGCAGCATCTACCGCCGTGAGTACACGATACGTATCCTCCGAAAAATCCTTGTGCCCCGGCGTATCCAACAAATTGATCCGGAAATCACGGTAATCAAACTGCAGCACCGTCGAACTGATCGAAATGCCGCGCTGCTTCTCCAACTCCATCCAGTCCGATGTCGTCGAACGCTGATTCTTGCGCGCCGTCACCGAACCCGCCAGATGCAGCGCGCCGCCATACAACAAAAACTTTTCCGTCAACGTCGTCTTGCCGGCATCCGGATGCGACACAATCGCAAACGTCCGCCGCCGCCCAATCTCTCGCTCTAACTCTCGCTCCATCTTACACCAATTCTCCAAGCTGTAACGTCAGTTTGTGCCTAGCCCCGTCCGCGTAGGGGCAGCCCCGTTCCTTGGGCTGCTCCAGAGATGCCTCAAGGGACTGGGGCACCCCTGCTATGGCAAATTTCTCATCTTCATCATCTGCGCAATCTCCAGAGCCGCAGTTCGGTTGTACTTGCAATTTCTGTTGATAGAAAGACCTCGAAAGAGTAATAAACCTTAATCTCTTGAAGCAAAAACGTAAAAATCAAACAGGAAAGATTAAGAATGAGACAATTCGTTTTTTTGGCCATCATTGCAACCATAATCAGCGTAACCGCCATGAATCTGACGGCATCGCAGTTCGGCATAGGCCTGGACATCATCCGCATTGTTGACAAAAACCAAGATGATGGCATGGCTAATATCCACGCCCAGATCGGCCTTTCGAGTGACACGGCTCTCACGCTCGGATACGCACGCGGCGATAACCTTCTCATTCTGGAAAC
>JBLRXB010000077.1:0-9872 GCA_047920915.1 Kiritimatiellia bacterium | reverse complement strand
GACCGCCATTCGCAAGCACCTCTTTGACCCGGTCGGTGTCAATCCCCCCACGATTACGGTCGGGCTCCTTAACGCCCCGCTGATACAGCAAATGCCGGTAATGTTTTCCAAGTCGTTGCCAGTTTGCCATCGTGCCATCCGGCGATTGCATCATACGGATAAGCCCTTCGCGCGCAATCTTCACACCAGCGATTGCCTCGCCATAGCCACAGAAACGATAATCCTGCGGATCTTGCACAATGCCGGCGCGTACGGCATTGAGGTCGATATAGGCCGCTAGCGTCCATAGTGCCCTGCGAGAACCCTCGAACAGGACGCTTTTGAAGCGCGATTCCCAGAGCGTTCCTTGCCGGTTATGGCGGCGATTATAAGACATCGTAAAGCGTTGCTTGAGCGTTTTGACAAATTCCGAGAGGTTGTACATCCGGCACGTATAGCGTGCTTTCAATGCTTCGGCCTCTGTGTCCCTGCCATTTGCCCGTAGATCGGCCAGTTCGGTTGCTATTTGTTCCACCGCGGCGTTCTCGTACAGATACTGCAATCGCTTGATGAGTTCGCTGTCTGTCACCGGTTCGCGATCAGGAACGCGCAGACAGACGTGCCAGTGGTTTGAGAGACAGGCCCACGTCAACACCTGGCATCCCGAAAACGCTTCTACCGCGCGCATGATCCGCCGGAACCGCTCTTTTTCGGTGTCATCGAGAATGAGCCGCCGGTCTACGATCCGGCTCAATATGTGGTAAAATGCTTCGCCTTCGCCAAGAATTCGTGCAACACGCATGTCAACACCTCCAGTTTGTCAGGGATCCCAATGATCCCTACATATACTAGAAGAAATGAACCGCAAAGATTTCCAAAAAAATATTCTCAAATTGTGTGTCCCCGTTCACGGTGTGTCCCCGTTCACGGTTCACGCGGTGTGTCCCCGTTCACGCCCCGTTCACGCACGTTCACGCACAAATTGTGTGTCCCCGTTCAAGGTACGTTCACGGTTGCCCATACTTTCACATTGGTGTAGGCGCAATCGCGACCATGGGACCACCCATCAAAAAAAGTGCGGCAGGTGCCCCGGAGGGCCCCTGCCGCACACGATGTACTTTTAACGTTCCGACTACTCGGTCGCTACATTGATCTCGATCCAGTAGTTGGTCGACCACTGCCAGGTGATCGAAGAGTCCTCGACGATCTGGAACGTGCCGTTGGTGCCCGTGGCACTGCTTTCCAGACTCCCCGTTCCAACCCAACCGTTCGCCACGTACTGCGTTGTCACGTTATCCACAATCTCAGATACGGGCATCGAGAAACTGACCCATTCGCCATGCTCGTAGTTCATCGTACCTGGAATCGGGTTGCCATGTGCACTGTTTACCGTGAATGAATACAGGTTCCGCGCAAAGCTCGCCGTTACACTCACATTTGCCGTCACACTCTCATCAGTACGCGGATTGTCCGTACGTTCATCGCTCCATTTCAAGAACTGGAACCCTTCAGCAGGAACCGCAGTAACGGCCGTACCGGATGCACCGTGATTAACAGTCTGCGCCAGATCACCTGTTATGCTTCCGTTGTCACCCGCAAGGTAGATCAGGGTGTAGGTCTTGATCTCGTACTGCGCTGTTACCGTAAGGTCAGCCGTCACGCTGTCAAACGTGGCACTCCAACCCGTGAAGGTGTGGCTGTCCGCAACCGTGAAATCGGGGGCGGTGGCTGCGCTGCCATGCTCAACGGTCTGCACCAACGCTGCACCGGTGTCCACAAATGTACCGTACGTGCCAAGATCAAACGTTACCGTGTAGCTATCCAACTTGAAGCTTGCCGCAATCGTGTGTGCAGCCGTCACATTTTCAAATGTATAGCTGCTGAGGGCACCAACGGATACCGAATCAACCAACACGTCGTCGATTACGTAGTTTTCTGCTGCCGCAATCGTAAAGGCCTGGCTTTCGCCCTGCTTCACGGAAATCTCACCGGCGGGGGTAATGGAACCATTTTCTCCTGCCGAGGCTGTGATGATATGCATGATATGGGCAAATCGCGCCGTAATGCTCTTGGGGGCGTCCACTGTGAATGTGATCTGTGCACCATCAATGGTCGCATCTGCCGTGTCACCCGACCAGGTATCGAACGTGCTGTTCGCATCCGGCGTCGCCGTAACGCTCAGTTGCGAGTCCGCCGGATACCAGCCACTTACCTGATTCAGCGTACCCGTTCCCACTTCGGCCAGCGCACTTCCGGTCAGAACCACCGCAATTGCCATCCCCATCATCACTTGTGCCCATCTCTGCATCTCTGCTCTCCTTGTTTTCCTGCCTCACCTACGTACGGTAGCGGCGTCACTGCGTGCCGCAACGCCCACTATGCCGTAAACCAAAAATCGAAGTCATTATTGTTCTATCATTTCTTCACACAGACTACCAATAAATAATTTCTCAACCGACTTTTTTGTCGCCCTCTTCAAAAGAATCTAATTGTTTACCCGCCAATTACTTACGCCTCTAACCTTCCGCATGTGCCATGCCCAGCTGGACGACGATCTTGATTCCGGTGATGGTTTTGCGCAAGTGCTCCAGACGTTTGGCCGCGTTCTTTTCATCGACGATAGGCCTTTCGTTACCGATGCGCGCAAGGCACATGCAGCGGCAATCAAAAACATCGAATCAGCCACAGAAACGCCCGTATTGATTCGACCGAAAGACTCCATCTAGCCCCCGGGTACGCCCGTCTACTCGCCCGTTATCAAAAGCGTTTTGCTATTCCGGCATGGGGAGCTGGAGGATTTGCATTTGCGCTTCAAGCTCACGGACAAGCCCCTCGCGGCGTTCACTATCCGCGGCAAGGTTATGGATTTCGTAGGGATCCTTCTCTAGATCGAAGACCTCTGTCCATTCTGGATGCCGCGGATAGACCACCAGCTTTTCCGTAGCCGTTCGCAGTGCGACACAAGTCGGCGTATCCCCGAGTTCCTTGTAATAGTGGGCAACAAAAGCGGTGCGCCAGTCCGCAGGCGCAAGACCTGCCGCCAAGGGTTTCCAGCTTCTTCCCTGCATGGACGCCGGCCAGGGAAGTCCGGCCAGGTCAAGGAACGTCGGAGCCAGATCCACATTGAGCACCATTTCATCCACGACGCGACCAGCTTGAAAAAGCGGGGGATAGCGCACCAGCATTGGAATCCGCAGCGACTCCTCGTAAAGGGCGCGCTTATCGCCTAAGTTGTGTTCGCCGAGGAAGTACCCATTATCACTGGTAAAGACGACGACCGTATTCTGGGCGAGATCCCATTTATCAAGGGCATCCAGAAGGCGCCCCAGATTCTCGTCGATGCCTTTAATGTGACGCAGATAGTCCAGGGGTGAGCTTGATTATCAACAAAGCGATGTGGCTGTAGTGGCGTCTCAGGATTGTGCGGGTGAAAGATGGCCGGAACCGTGATGTTCGGAACCGGACGGCTGATCTTGTCTGCATACAAGTTGCGAAGTCGCGTAGGGAGATTATCTCCCCCCCGGTGGTTCGGTCATCACAAAAAGAATATTCGGTTTCATTTATTCAGCCCGTCCTTGAACGCCTGGGTATCATAATACGCCGCGGACTGACCGCCGGTATGTTGCCACCACGCATCCGCGCTGGCTGCCAGTTCCGCGAGCTGCGTCCGGTAGGCTGGATCATGGGCGACATTCGTTAACTCATCCGGATCGCTCGCAAGATCGTAGAGTTCTTCAAAATTCTCGTCGCCATAATAACGCACGTATTTCATTGTCGCCGTCCGTGCACCATAGAACGGATGCACCCCCCACCAGGCACCATAATGTTCAAAGAAGGCGCATTCGTTGCCCGTGGGGGAATCCCGACGCAGCGCCTTGAACACATCGCTATCAGCGAAGGTAGGCGACGCATCAATCCCGGCAAGTGCCAGCAAGGCACCGGGCAGATCGGTGGAAACCACAACATCCTCGACTACCGTCCGCGTGCGAACAACGCCCTTAGGTAGTTTCATGATACAGGGAATGTTATAAAGTTCCTCGTACGGGTAGCAACCCTTGAAGCGCAGCCTGTGCCCCCCCATCATGTCGCCATGATCGGCAAGGAACAGGACGATCGTGTTATCCCAGAGGCCCTTTTCCTTGAACATGTCAATAATCTGTCCACAGGCCTTATCCACAGCGGCGATCATTGTGTAGTACTGTGCCAAATCCTTCCGTGCCTGTCCGTCCTTCTCCTGCAAGGGCCCATAGGCATCGGCACGTTTCCGGATAAATTCCGGCTTACCCTCGAACGTTTCGGCTTCAAAGCTTTTTGGCAGGATCATTTCCTCAGGCTTAAAACGCGACTCCCACTCGGGTTCGAAATAGAAGGGCGGATGCGGCAGGTTTGTATCATACATGAACAAAAGCGGTTTGTCTTCAGGGTCATGCTCACTCAGCCATGCCAGCCCTTCCTCCAAGGCCTTGTAATGCGTGGATTTACCGTCGGAAGATGCCGCATAGCCATCCCCCCCGCTGGCTCGGTTCGCTTCGCGGTAACGGGTTCTGAATGCGGGCTCCTTGTGCTCCGGAAAATGTCCGTCCAGGCATTCCCCGACGTCGAACCCCAATGTCCGCAGGGGGGCGCCGAGATGGCTCTTGCCGAAGTGCGCCGTTGTGTAGCCCGCTTGCTGGAATTCATGAACAAACGTGTGACTGTCAGGCGTGAGCGTGCCGCAATGACCATGGAAGCCAAAGTTTGCCATCACGTTGGTCTCGTGCGGGGACTTCCCCGTAATGAATGAACAGCGTGACGGCACGCATTGCCCGTGTACCGTGATCGCATTCGGAAAATGAACACCCTCGGCCGCCAGCGCATCCAGATTCGGCGTATGGGCAATCCCATCCACGAACCCCATCCGCTTAGCCTGCATCTGGTCACACATCAATAGCAAAACATTCGGTTTTTTACTCATAACAGCCATATGTAGCTCTCCTTCTTATGCACGAGATTATTGGTCGGAATTGGCGTTCCTTGCGCCCGGAACTGTCGGGCAAATGCGAACCGCTGCGCCTTTTTCGAGCGACAGCGTCAACGTATGATTCTGCACATCGACGTCACCGATTGGTTCCACGCCTTCGTCCGTGATGCGCCCCAGTTTCACACGCTGGACATCCTGCCAGTTGGACGGTAGCCGCCATGACTTATTCTGGAATCCCTCTACGCTGTAGGCCACCATGGTCCTGTCTTTGCACCACAACGCGGGCATACAGATATTTGTTCCTTCCATCATCGTCCCGACATCATCCTGACCGGCCGGATTGTTCTTGTAGAACCAGGGCATGAACAAGAGCCAGAACTCTTCGGTGAATTTCTCATGCAGCCCATCGGGCTGATCAAAACCGGGGTGCTTGGCATCCTGCATCGGATTCCCGCAATAGAGTTCATCCGGCAGATGCGCCACCGCGCTGCCGCCATGCCAGGCCCAGGCCTGCAGCCCCACAAAATACTCTCCCCGCAACCCGTCCACCCACTCCGAGGTCACATCAACTCCCCGGTCACGCCAGTAGCGGAAGATCTTGCGCTGCGTTGCCAGCTCTTGCGCTTTCGTGTAGCCGAGATAAGGACTGATTAGCTGTCCGCGCCCCTCACCGGGACGTTCCCCCAGGAATGCATCAATATGGATCGTACCGCCTTCCACAAGCTCGGGAATCATTTCAAGAATGCCATCGATCCGCTTCTGCGCCAATCCCAGTTTCCATTCCTGGGTATAACTCATCTGGTACGAGTGCATCCCCCCCCACTCCTTGCCCTTGATGATGTTACCATCCTTATCCTTTGCAATGATGTCTTTCGCGACATACTCATCCCATAACGGACTATCCGTGTAGGCATCCATCATGTTGAGATGCAGGCTCATGGTCGTGTTGTACTGCCGGGCCTCGCGAATCAACCAACGCAGACTGTCCAGGGCGGTCTCGTCGCCCTCGCGTTTCATGTGGCGATTCACCTCGCTCCAGTCGGGATACTTGGAGTCATGCCCCTCATGATGCCAGCCCACAATGTAGTTGATCTGCGGCACGCCCAGCGTCCGGTTGTAAATCCGGCGGGTCATGGCAAGCAAATCCTCGAACGTGAGGTAAAGCTTGTCCATCTTGCCATCGCCCCCGCGCGTACAGCACATCGTCAGGTAAACCAGACTCTGGTGATACGCCTTCATCCAGGGGCGCTCAGGCTGCATCGTCTTCGTATAATCATAATAGTCGCCGGATGGTTCGTTGGTCATATTGCTCCTTTTTTATTTCTCTGACTCGCTGGCGCGAATGCCCGGCCATTTCTGCGGCAGGCGCGTCAAGGGTACGGGACCATACTCCTTACCCTTGAAGCTGGCCTCCAGGTCAACAAACCAATCAGCAAAACGCTTCTGGTAGGTTTCTACCAGCTCCGGCATCGTCTCTGCAAGATTCACTTTTTCCCCTTGATCCCTTAAAACATCATAGAGTTCGACAGACTCGCCACGGGTGTAAAGCTTGTATTGGCGATCATTCACCGATTTCTGATCATGGGAAACAAAGGCGATCGGGTTCTGGCGCTCGAATGCATGCCCCTGGAGCAGCGGGAGAAAGCTCTCGCCATCCAGCGCATACGGGGCGTTGATCCCGAGAACATCCAGTATGGTTGGCAAGTAATCGGATGTGACCACAGGTGCATCTGAAACCATCGGGGACGTCAGCATGCGCGGCCAGGTCATCAATCCCGGCACACGCACCCCCCCCTCGTGCAAGCTTCGTTTGCGGTCCCGATAAGGACCTGCCACTCCTGGCGTGCCAATCTCCGGGCCATTATCGCTCGTGAAGAACAGCATGGTGTTTTCATCAATCCCCAGTTCCTTCAGCTTTCCCCGTAGCCGCCCCATCTGCTCATCCATCGCTGTAATACAACCTGCATACTGCTGCATCTCAAAATCCTGATCCTTGTACATGGCGGCATACTCGGGACCCGCGACACAAGGTAAATGCGGCGTATGAAACCAAATCACAGCAAGGAAAGGCTTGTCAGACTTGGCCGCTTCTTCAATAAACGGAAGCGCCTGATCCATAATCACGCGTGAATCGTCTCCCCGTAACTCCGGGTCATCAGGGGGCACTTTACCGTCGGGTGTCCAGTAATGGGTGCCATAGAATTTTGTATCCGATGACTCCTCACATGCCCGCCAGCCAAATTTGCGGTTCTCTGGTTTCTTGAATGTTTCAGGTACCCGCATCGGATCCCAGGTTGGCACCTTTGATTCGGTCGAGAAGTATGTGTCAAAACCGTGCTTGGAGGGCGGATTCAGCAACCCCGGCCGGTCATGATCACCACCCCGGTTGGCGTCCTTCTCCGTTGTGGTGAACGTCCCGAGATGCCACTTCCCGAAATGGCCGGTTGCGTAGCCTTGTTCCTTGAGCAGGTCGGCTATCGTGACCTCTTCAGGACGCAGAACGCCGACATTGGCAAAAAAGACGCCCGTTCGATAAGGGTGACGCCCTGTCAGGCAACTGGCTCGTGTGGGACTACAGACCGGCGACGAGGCGTAAAAGCGGTCGAAGCGAACTCCTTCTGCTGCCATTTTGTCTACATGCGGGGTTTTGATGATCTTGTTGCCATTGTAGCCGACATCGCCCCACCCCAGATCATCCGCCATGCACAGAATAACATTCGGTCTTTTGCCTTCAACAGCGTGTTCGCCATGCAAAAGCATTGGACGCGCAACAAGAGTAGCCATATTGACCTTCCTTTTCATTTTCGTAATCCGTACCCATCACCAAAAACATTACGAACCGCCTGCAAATACCGATACCCCCACCGCATATCGGGCAGCAGATAGCTGCCTTCGGTCCATTCGTTCCAACTGTTGATCGTCAGCAGCGGCTTCTGCCGTGGTCTTGCCTCCAGCCAGGCTCTGGCCTTCCATAAGCAGGCCTCAAAGGAATCAGGGGTGGCATTTGCCACAACGTGATCCGCACCAAAAGACGGATTGCGATGCGTATTGTCCCACCCAATCGAAACGTGCGGATAGTAAGTTCCATAGGCCGCCTCGAAATCCGACCAACGCGACATCGCCTTGGAGGCCCACGTCACGTAATCACCGCTACTTCCCCCATCCATGCAGAACTGATAAGACGTCGCACTATCAAAACCTAACGTTCGGGCTGCCTTGTTGATCACGTGCTCATCAAGATTGGCGCCCGCCTCATTGCCCCCGGCTTTGAGTCGCGCGATGGCCTGCAGATCGATGCCCGGCAGGCCGTTTGCCGCAACACATTCACGCATCCAAGCCAAAGCGTCTTTTGAATCCTCAATACCCCCTAATCCCGCCACTAAATTGCCCGTGTCAAAAAACGAGAAGACGGGCTTGTTGTCAAGGCGATAATAATTTGGGTGCCCCATATACTTGACGACAATTCGCTCGAACATCGGCTCCAGAACGTCCCGTGACACTTGCCCTGTCCAAAGCGTCTCACGGGGTTTCGACCAGTCGGTATCCTCATGCATATTCCAGAGCGTGTCGACATCGTGATTGGCCCACATGAGGTAGAACTTGCAATCGGTTCCTTCAAGCGCCGGAATCAGCCCCTCATTGAGCTGCCGCTCAAAGCAAGGGGCATTCTGATACCAGTACCAATCGATAATAAACACATTGATGCCATGGGCCATCGCCAATTCCACATGCTGACGCATCACCGCCGGGTCGGCTTCATCCTGATACCCCAGCAGCGGGATCCGCGGCATGTCGTGCCCAGGGAATCGCGGCGTCCCCCGCCGAACGGTATACCACTCGCCATCCTTCTCCGGCCAGAAATGCTCGCACCGTGGTTCGTAGTGATAAGACGGCCAGGTGTAGGCCGCTACGTCATACTGCCTCATAAAGGGGACTCCTCATTTACAGATTTCGACTTGTTGATTCTGGAATTTTCTCACCAGACGGACGCGAAGTGTTTTTCCCGTTGCATTCGCTACACACTTCCGGAGATCCTTGATCGTACGCGTGGGGGTCCCATTGACGCGCTGAATCAGATCATCTTCCAGCAGCCCCTGTTTGGCCGCGGCAGAGTCGGGTGGCACCCGAACCAGGTGAATACCGCCATCCTCACGCTTCACACCAAAGGCCGAAAATTGTTCCCCCGCCAAGGCTACAACCTCCGCCCCCATCCAACTTTCTGATTGCTGCTGCCCTTCTACACGCGGCATATCCAGAATGGGCTCAGGAAAATCAGGGACTTTGGCGATTGCTTTCAAGGACGCTTTCCGAACCCCAAACTGATCCATCGGAAAGTTACGAAAACCATGCCCGAGGAGCGGTGACGCCTCCCCTAGTCGATAATCCCCATTTGCCGGGTCGAGGAACATGGGGTCACCCACCACCGAATGCACGTCGCACCCTTTTCCCACAAAGGCTTGTCGATCAAACTCGGAAACAAACAGATTCCCATCTATCTGGCCCTCCCAGTTCTTCATGTTCGCCGGTCGGTAAGGCGCCATCCAAAGGTTGTGGATAACGACATCCTGACTATTTGCAAACCAGACATGCGGATGCAAGGTGGAATTGATCGCCATGTTGTTGTAAACGTGCCGGCAATATCCTTCGCGCAGCTTCAAGCCCCCACGCAGGAATAGGTTGTTGTAGATCTCGTAGTTGGATGATCCGTCATCCAGATCGACGTCCCACCCGTGATCACAACGCCAGCGGCTATGCCGAATGATGCTCCTTTGGGCATCAAGACGCATCAAATCCGCGAATTGTTCTTCGGGAGCCCCTTCCAGCTCCCAGAAACGATCGCGCCCCCAGGAATTAAAGCTTCCGTGGTCATCCGTCTCGAGCACGGTATTGAAAACGTCGCAATACTCGATGACATGCCCGCCGAACATTCCTT
>JBLRXB010000076.1:0-9973 GCA_047920915.1 Kiritimatiellia bacterium | reverse complement strand
CGCTAAACGCGGGGAAGTATGTGGGTATGTGAGTTTGTGGGTATGTGGGAAAAATGCGAACAACGTTCCCCCTCACATACCCACACACAATCGCCCCAAGTTTCACCCCAGCATCATCCGAGCGCGCTCGGGGTCGGGACTAGACAGAATGTCTACTTCTCATAGACCTCACGCAGCAACCCCTGATCCGGCGCGAGTGCGTTTGGTACCCCTGAAAGGCGCTGCAAATACTTCAGCACGATTTCCAGCCTGGCCAGGCCATCCGTTGCAACATTGACGAGCTCCTGCTGACTCGGCTCGATATATCCCATACGCCCCGAACCAAGTAGATCAAGCAGAGCACTGGAAACCGTCAAGGGCTGTGCTAACTCCTGGTTAATCTCAGCCAGACTCTCTAATAGCTCTTCGCGCGACAAATGGATAGGAGCACCGCTCTCCCTAGCCTGCTTTTCGAGTTCTGCAATCGGCACGCGATCCGCATTGATGCGCTCAACCAGAGACCCTGTCCGAAGGCTCGTCCCCTCGATTAATCCATCCAGTGACCCCCGGATCTTGCCTAATTCTTGCGATACACTATCGGGATCTACCTGCCCTAGCGCACACCGCTTGCGTAATGCCTCCACCTCTTCGCGCAAACGCTCAATCTCCTGATCCCTTTCCGCATGCACCTCTTTCTTCCGAGAAGACAAGGGTTTATTGATGCCCGCTTCACCACACAATACCGCCCAGTCCTCCGGCTTGCCACCCGAAGCCATGAATTGCGCTCGCATCGCACCCAAAGCATTGGGATCTGCAGCATTGCGCTGAAGCATCGCTATCATTTGTCGACGCTGCTCATCAGCCAGTCGTTGCTGCGCCAGAAAACGATTTACATGCTGATTCATCGCCAGCGTATCCAGGCCAACGGCCGACACGCCAACGGCCGCAGCAGGTGTGGCATTTAACATATCATCAAGATCAAACTTTTTAACTCCACCCACATCCGCGACTTTGGCCGCATCGCCTCCGGCCGCACCGCTACCGGCGGTCCCCTCTTGCGTGCTCTCAGCCTGCTCACGACGAGAAATGCGGGCATAAACCGAATCAGCAATTTTAATGCCGACATACGCCTCCTGCCCCTTCTGCGGATCAGCCCCGGTGGCAAGCCAACTAATGAACCGATTGACTTCTATCCGTGAAACCGAATCCAGAAAGGTGAAGGTGTCCAAATCGCACTTTTGCATACGCTGCGCCAGCACATCATCGGCCATGCGTAATTCACAGGGTTGACCATTCAGCAAGACCTTGCCTTCCGCCAAACTGACATCGACCTCAGGAAAACAATCCAACAAGGATACGAGACCATCATAGAACGCACGCAAAGAACTAGCCGACACCGAATGATCCGCTCCATATACTTGCACGTTGCGCAAGGCTAAGCACAAACGCTGGGCAAAATCACGCCGATCATTCTCACTCATCGAACATGCTCCTTTCGAACCCTGCGCCATGGTGTACCCCTGCGGAAAGTCTTGACAGTGCAATGTTCGCAATTTCCCACACCGATTTCAAGCACCAACCCACTGCAACCACAACTTTCTCACCGCCAAAAACGTCACAGCAACTGACCGCGAGGACTCTCCGCCTCGTCATCCCACCACCGCGGCTTGCTGGTTGCAATCCGAGCAATACCTTTGGATGTCATCTGATTCCCCTTGGCCTTGGCACCCTTCACCGCCACGGCCTGCGGCTGAAAGGCCTGCTGATGAATGCGCTGGGCCTTGGCTGGCTTGTACTTGACATAAATTTCCTCGATTGGCTTATCCTCCAGCACAAGCACCTTGGACGCCTCGGTCGCACAACGGTACTCCTTATCCATGATCGTCCCACCCGTCGAGAAACGTTTGAGATACGTAAAGCCACTCGATTGGTCGGTATAGACCAGCGTGTAAACCGCATCTCGATCTGAAATCTGCGCCAGCTGCAACCCGCCTACCACGAAAAAACGCTCCGGCGGCGACATGACCCAATACCGGCCATCCTCCGAAAACACGACAATCTTATCATACGATGAGCAAGCAAACAGCGTTTCCCCGTTCACGCCATGACCAATATACCCACGCTCCGCATCATAATTGATTTTTAACTCGGTCGCCGTCAACTCCCGCACCTCAATACTACCAAAAGTCGTGATCGCTGTCTTGCGCGGGTACTCTTGACCATACGTCTTGAGCAGATTTTCTAAATACTTGATCACATAGCGCTTCAACTGTTTGAGATTCTTCTCAATCTGTTCGAGCTCCTTCAGAATCCCTTCAATCTCCTTGCGGTGCTTCTCAATATCAAATAGCGAAATCCGCCGGATCCGAACACCTAACAGCATCTCGATGTCGTCATCGCTCACAGGCCGGAGCAGACGCTCCTTGAACGGTTCCAGTCCCGCATAAATAGCTGTGCGCACGGCTTCCGCTGTCTTGCAACTCTCGATTGCCTTGTAGATCCGGTTCTCGATAAAAATTTGCACCAACGTCTTTTGCTGCAAGGACTCTTGCAAGTTATGCTTACGAAGCTCCAGCTCCTGACGCAAAACCTGAATCGTCTGATCGGTATTTTCGCGCAAAATCTCGGATATGTTCGTATCAACAGGCCGATTCTTGCGAATCACCACCGCGCGTGTCGAAATACTGCTCTCGCAAGCCGTAAAGGCATACAACGCCTGAATGGCATTATCCGGCTTGGTTCCCGGGCTTAACAACAATTCAATTTCAACATTCTCCGCCGTGAAATCGTTGATCGCACGAACGGGAACCTTCTTTTTCCGGACAGCATCTTCAATCGAACTGATAATAGATTCCGTTGTTGTACCATAAGGCACTTCACGAATGACAAGACGGGTTCGCTGATCCTGATCAAACCGCGCCCGCAGTTTAACCTTGCCATTGCCGTCATTATACTCCGATACATCCATCAATCCGCCTTGAAAGAAATCCGGATACAGCGTAAAAGGCTTTTTCTGCATCACCGCGATCTGAGCCGCGATCAATTCACAGAAATTGTGTGGTAAAAGACGCGTCGACATCCCAACCGCGATGCCCTCGGCCCCCAGCATCAACAAAAGCGGTAATTTACTCGGCAACGTGACCGGTTCCTTGCGCCGCCCATCATAGTTCGACACAAACGGCGTCAAATCGTCGTTAAAAATTTCTTTGCGCGCCAGATCCGTCAAACGACACTCGATATACCGACTCGCGGCAGCCGGATCGCCCGTGAACGGATTTCCGAAGTTCCCCTGCCCTTCTATCAGATAGCGCTTGTTTGTAAGATTCACCAAGGCATCCGCAATGGAAGCATCACCATGCGGATGATACTGCATGCAATGCCCCACGATGTTCGCCACTTTCGTGAAACGACCATCATCATTTTCATGCACCGACCACAGGATCCGCCGCTGCACGGGCTTCAAACCGTCCTCCATTGCCGGGATCGCCCGGTCACAGATTACATAGCTGGCGTATTCCAAAAAGTTACTGTCCATCATGGCGCGCAGCGGTCCGGGCCCATGTGCATGCACCTCTACGGCACCCTCCGCAGGTGGCGGCATGTGAACCGGCTTGGCCGGGCCAGGCTCAGGCATATCGACCGCAACCGCGTCCGGCGTTCCAACGCGATCCGCGGCATCCGACTCGGCCCCAGGTGGATCTGCCCAGGCATCAAAACTGAATTCAGGTTGCGGAACTTTACGCTTCATAATGCCACCACCAGGTTATCCATAATGTAGGCCCGCCGATCCGGCGTATTCTTACCCATGTAGAACTGCAAAAGCTCATCCACGGCATGCTCCCCAGCCATATTTACATTACGTAGACGGATATCAGGCCCGATAAATTGCTTAAACTCACTGGATGAAATCTCGCCCAATCCCTTGAACCGCGTAATCTCTACCTTGGCTCCCAACCGGGACGCAGCCGCATCGCGCTCAGCCTCGGAATAGCAGTAGATCGTCTCCTTGCGGTTACGCGCACGAAAAAGCGGGGTCTCGAGAATCTGCAAATGCCCGCGCTCAACCAACGTCGAGAAAAAACGCAGAAAAAACGTGATCATCAAATTGCGAATATGGAGCCCATCGACATCGGCATCCGTTGCCAGAATTACATGCCCATAACGCAAGTTATCGGTATTCTCCTCGATATCGAGGCTGCGCATCAAATTATAGATTTCGACATTCTTGTATAAAGCATCGCGCTTCAGATCGCATACATTCAGCGGCTTCCCCTTGAGAGTAAAAATCGCCTGCGTATTGACATCACGGCAGCTCACCAGCGTTCCGGCGGCCGACTGCCCCTCCGTGATAAAGATCGACGAGTCACAACCTTTATCCTTGGCGCGATCATAATGTATCTTGCAGTCCTTGAGCTGGGGCACCCGAATCGAGACGGCCCGCGCCCGCTCGCGCGCCACCTTCTTCACAGCCTGCAACTCCTTGCGCAGCTTCTGCGTATCCTCGATCTTGCCCAACAACCGATCGGCGGCAGCTTTATCGCGGTGCAGGAGATCCACCACGCAATCACGCACCTTTGCAACCAAAGAACCCCGGATCTCTGTATTGCCAAGCTTGTTCTTTGTCTGCGATTCAAAAATTGGATCCTTAATCCGAATCGCTACTGCCGCCAGAATACCCTCGCGGACATCATCGCCGTCAAACTTGCCACGACTGTACTCATTAATACCCTTGAGCAAGCCTTCCCGAAAGGCACTTAAATGCGTACCACCATCATTGGTGTACTGTCCATTTACAAAGGAATAGTATTCCTCACTAAAGCGGTTCGTGTGGGTAAACGCAAAATCCAGCGTCTTATCCCGAAAATGAAATGGGCTATAGAGCTTCTCGTACATGCCCTCTTCGGTGATCAAGTCCAACAAACCACCCTCCGACACAAAGGTCTGTCCGTTGAAGTCAATTCGGAGACCGGCATTCAAATAGGCGTAAAAGCGCATGCGTCGCTCAATATGTTCCGTCTCAAAAACATACTTTCCAAAAATTTCGGGATCCGGCTTGAACTCAACATGCGTACCATCGCGATCCTTCGACTTGCCCTTTTTCTTGTCAACGAGTTCGCCGCGCTCAAAACGAGCTTCTACGTATTGCCCGTCGCGATGGCTTCGCACGAGAAAGGTTTCCGATAACGCGTTAACCGCCTTGGTCCCGACACCGTTCAATCCCACGCTGAACTGGAAAACATCGTCGTTATACTTCGCTCCTGTGTTGATCTCCGAAACACACTCAACAACCTTCCCCAGCGGAATGCCGCGCCCGAAATCACGCACGCAAACGACATTATTCTCAAGTTTGATGGCGATCCGCTTACCATGCCCCATGATAAACTCGTCAATGCCGTTATCCACGACCTCTTTCAGTAGAATGTAGATACCGTCTTCATACTGCTCGCCATTGCCCGTGCGGCCAATATACATCCCCGTACGCAAACGAATATGCTCTAGCGACGAAAGTGTCTTTACCTTGCTCTCATCATAAATATGTTTCTCTGCTGCCATATCACCCTTTTCTCCAGACTGCAGACTATTTCAACAACCAAGACCCAACACGGAACGCCCACGATCCAGGAAGATCGAAGATCGTGCATGGCTGGCCTTAACCAAATAATCCCGCAAACCGTTCCGCAGCCGCGGACCAATCTTCTGTACGTTCCGGTTCATACGAAACCGTCGGGAATGAGGCCGCCACCAACTTGCGTGCCGCAGCTAGATCTTTCACATGCCCGAGTCCTAACATCTGTACCGCAATATTCCCCAGTGCCGTGGCTTCCATCGGGCCAGCCAAGACCGTTTTACCAGTAGCCGAAGCCGTAAATCGATTCAACAAATCATTCGCAGATCCACCGCCCACAACATGCAGCACCTCGACCCTTTTGCCCCGCAGCTCCTCCAACCGCTCGACAACCCAACGATACCGTAGCGCCAAACCCTCGAAAATAGCGCGTACAACGGCACCCGGTTCTTCGGGCACCGGTTGCCCATGCGCCCGACACCACGCAGCAATTTTTTCCGGCATTTTCCCGGGTGTGGCAAACAATGGGTCATCGGAATTAATCACCGAGCGGAAAGGCGCGGCCGCCTCCGCCATGGCCTCAAGCTCTTTCCAGGAATAGTCCTGACCCGCTTCCTGCCAGTAACGCCGGCACTCCTGCTGTAACCACATACCCGTCATATTCTTCAAAAAACGAACCTTGCGCCCATAGCCAATCTCATTCGTAAAATTCCGTTCATGGGAGCGATCATCAATCAAGGGCGCATCCAGCTCAGCCCCCATCAGCGACCACGTACCACTGCTCAAATAAACAAAATCCTTGCTGGTGGCAGGCACGGCCACCACGGCGCTGGCGGTGTCATGCCCGGCAACAGCAACCACCGGAACCGGACCGATTCCAGAACTTGCAGCAAGGTCCGCCTTTACTGGCCCCAGCACCGTGCCGGAGTCAACCAGCGGAGCCCACGGCACATTTTCCAAACCAAGCCCCTGCAACAACTCGTCTGCCCAGTCATGCTTCCGGGGATCGTAGCACTGGCTCGTACTTGCAATGCTGCGCTCACACCAAGCTTCCCCCGTCAACATATAATTAAAAAGATCCGGCATAAACAGCAACTGTTTGGCTTTGGCAAGACGATCCCCCTCGCGCTCGGCATAAAGCTGGAAAAGCGTATTCAACTGCATGAACTGGATGCCCGTAGCCCCAAACACGTCTTTACTTGGAACCGTTGCAAAGACAGCCTCCATCTGACCATCCGTACGAGAATCACGATAATGAAAAGGCATACCAAGAAGCTTGCCATCTGCATCTAACAAACCGTAATCGACGCCCCATGTGTCCACCCCGATACTCTCAAGCTGGATTCCGCGCCCGGCTGCAACCGATAGACTCTTTACAATCTCACGAAAAAGCTTCTCCGCATCCCAGTACAAATGCCCGTCAGCACCAGACACAGGACCATTTTCAAAGCGATGCAACTCCTCCAAGTGCAACTTCTCGCCATCAAAACACCCCAGCATACCACGACCGCTTGAGGCCCCGAAATCCATTGCCAGATAATATTTCATATTTTCTCCCCCTATGCCGCATCACACGACCAGACGCGCAAAGCGCTTGTAGACTCCATTCCCAGCATCATGCCACGTCAGCGCTCGACAACCCAGAAAAAACGCCCATCAACGTCACAAATCCATACCATATTGCCCGCGACTCTCTCTCGTCGGTCTAACCCGGTCAATATGGTCACGCGATCAACCGTACCAATGTAATCACAGCATTCGCGATTCTCAAACAGCTTGCCATTCAGGGCTTTCTCCTGCAATCTGACCCGTATCGCCACTTTGTGGCAAATATCACGCCGACCGCCACCGGTATTATTTCCAGCACGCAAAGCTGCTTCATCCAAAAGGACATCTCATGCTTACATTACCAATCAAAAACAGCACCACCTCCTACCCTCTCGATCCCCATATCATTATTGGCGTCGGGCTCAATTACCGTGAACACATCGCCGAGCACGACAAGCTACACGTACAGGGATTCACATCATCCATCCCCACCGAACCGGTTATATTTCCCAAAACCCCCAATGTTTTGGTCGGCCCGGAAGAACCAATCATCATTCCCCGCTTCATTGACGACTATGCATTTCCCGATGCACAGATCGACTACGAGGCCGAACTGGCTTTCATCGTAAAAGACCGGTGCAAAAATGTACCGCGCGAGGAAGCCAGGCAGCATATCCTCGGATTTACTTGCATGAATGATGTAACCCAGCGCAATTTCCAGCGCAATGATCAATCGGGCTGGTTTCGCGGCAAATCCCTCGATACATTCGGACCAATCGGCCCTGTGATCGTTTCCCCCGCAGACCTGCCCGATCCCGGCAATCTTGCGATCCGAACACGCCTGAATGGTGTCGAGGTCCAATCCTCCAACACCCGCCAGATGATATTTCCTGTGGATGCACTACTGGCATTTATCTCACGCCAGATCACGCTGAACGCAGGAGACATCGTCACAACCGGAACCCCAGCCGGTATCGGTGCGATTAAACCCGGCGACATCGTCGAAATCGAAATCGAAGGTATCGGCACCCTCCGCAATCCCGTCCGCGCCGAACCACACGAAACCACCGCCTAACCATGTGCCCAACGAAACACCATGTCGGGTGCAAGGCAACAGCCAGACGTACGATCCTTAATCGCTGGTTTCGCGGTATGTCGCCGGCGTGATACCTTCTGCCCGTTGGAAGACATAATGCAGATAACGCGCCGAACGATAACCCGTCTGCTCTGCAATCTGCGCGATGGATAGATCGCCCGCACGCAGCAGTCGCTTGACCTCTTCCAATCGCCGACGCGCAATCTCCTGATTGACACTGCGACCAATTGCGGCCCGAAAACGACGACCTAATTGCCGCTCCGACATTCCAACTGCGTCGGCGACGTCCTTGACCGCAATATTCTCACGAATGTGCTCCCAGATAAACATCAACCCTTTCGCAACCAGTAAATCGCTCATGGCGAGTATGTCGGAACTGCGGCGCTTAACCAAACCCGATGGCGGAACCAGAATCGGCTTTGACGGTGGCTCCGCGCCTTCCATCAAGGATCGGAGCAATTGCATCCCGCGACGCGCGCGCTCTCCATAACCGGTGGCGATGGACGACAACGCTACCGGAGACCGCTCACACCATGAGCTGTTTCCGTACCCCAGCAACGCAATCTCCTCCGGAACATGCCCCCCAAATTGCTGGAATATCACGCACAACCGTGCCGCCACCAAGTCATTGTATGCCATAATGCCGACCGGCTTCGGCAACATACCCAGCCAGTGCCCCAATTCCCGCTGCAAACGCTGGAACCGCACCGCCGGAACCTCATTCGCTTGATGAAATTTCTGCAAATTGTATAACGACAAAACAACCCCGGCCTTCTCAGCCGTGCGCTTGTAGGCCATAAATAAATCGTGAAAATCGCTGGCCGGGTTTTCCGGTTGCCACCCTACAAAAGCCAGATGCTGAAATCCCCGCTCAAGAAAATGCGTGGCTGCCAGTTGGCCAGCGGCATGCATATCCGGCAAAACCGCAGGCAGCAACATGTCTAAAGGATGATACGTTTGCCCAAGCCGAACCGTCGGACATCCAAGTTCACGCAAACGCATCACGAGCGGGTCACTCGGTAGCATGTCCACCAAGGCACCACGTAACGGCAGATCATTCGGCCACGTTTCACACAACAGGGAATAATCCAATAAATCCCATTTCCACTCGTGCGCCATTTCAACAATGGCTTCAATCATACCCCCACTATTCTCCAATGAAAGAAGAATACGTGGACGAACACGGTGCCGCACAATCGCTTGCCTGACTCTGGATGCCATGGTTACCTCATCCTGTAAAAATATGACCCTACGTATATGACAACTGGTAACAGTATACAGCTTTTTACTATACAAGCAAAGGGGTATTCCTGATAAACAAGTAAGGGTATTTACACAATAATACCACGGCCTGCAAGCACACATTCGTCCGCATTTTTATACATTAGGGACAACAGTCTCTTTGTGCTTTCTGTTACGGGGCAACTTGTCCACTTCCCGCACAAGCGGTTCGGTTCGCACATCTTCCCAGATTTCGTGACGCATGCGCCAGACGCCTTGCTCGAACACCATCGTCACACGACCACGGGAAACTATGACCTGCTCTGCGTCGCGGTCTTCACGGTATCCCAGATAGAATAGCGTCGCGACGCGGCTCTCGATCACCTCGCGCTGCAAGGACAGCCCTTCCGGCAACCCTCCCCGCAGACGCATCAATTCCTCATGTAAATCATCCACATTGATGACGATGCGCTCGCTCGTACAGGCAACAATTGTCTTCACATCCAGATTCCAGCGCGCCTGATGCAGCATTGCATAGACGGCATTCGGGCGACGCCCTTCCA
>JBLRXB010000075.1:0-10009 GCA_047920915.1 Kiritimatiellia bacterium | reverse complement strand
GCTCGAAGGCGCCGGCCTGAAAGTTGTCGATATCGGCATTGACGTACCACCCGAGAAATTCGTCGAAGCGGCCACGACAAACAATGCCCAGGTCATCGGTATATCAGCATTACTGACAACCACCATGACCAACATGAAGGCCGTTATCGATGCCGTCAAGGAATCCGGCATTACCGCCAAAACAATGATCGGCGGCGCACCGGTCACGCAAGCATTCTGCGACGAGATTGGTGCCGATGGATATGCACCCGACGCCGCCTCCGCTGCCGATCTCGCCGTATCCTTCCTGTAATTCCCAAAAAAAACCACTAAAGCCCGTCTCCCGCCGGAGACGGGCTTTTGCTTTTTCTGCATATGTTGCAACCATTTATGCTTGCATCTTCGCAGCGAGTCATGCAGATTCGAACCAAGTTTAAACACCCGTTTTATGTATCTTAGGGGGGCATACTATGACCAAACGTGATCTTGTCGTTCGCATCTCAAAAGAAACCGGAATTCCGCAACAAGATGTTTTTGCCGTTTTACAAAAGAGCCTCGACTATATCAGCGATGCGATTGTTGACGGAAAGCACGTCGAATTTCGCGACTTTGGTGTCTTTGATGTTTGCCGGCGCAAGCAACGCGTGGGGCGCAACCCGAATAACCCAGGCGTGCCGGTTCCCATCCCGGAACATAACGTCGTCCGCTTTCGCCCGGGAAAGAGCCTGAAACAGCGTGTTATCGAAGCCGATACCACCCCAAAGGCATAAGTCATGGCTGACACTGCCAAGTTCCAGTCACCGCGCGGTATGCGCGATTTCTACCCGCAAGATATGCGCTTGCGTAACTGCATCTTCGATGCATGGCGGAGCGCAGCCGAACAAAGTGGCTTTGAAGCATACGACGCCTGTGTCGTCGAATCTCTCGACCTGTTAAAGCGCAAGGCCGGCGAAGAAATCGTCGACCAGATTTATCATTTCAAAGACAAGAGCGGCAGAGACCTGGCCTTGCGCCCTGAAATCACACCCACGCTGGCACGGATGGTTGCTGCACGCCAAGGTGCGCTTTCGTTTCCGCTAAAATGGTACACCATCGGACAATGCTTTCGATACGAACGCATGACACGTGGACGCAAACGCGAGCACTACCAATGGAACCTTGATATCATCGGAGAACCCTCCGTTACGGCGGAAGCAGAAATTCTGGCCACGGCAGTATGCGCCCTGCAGAAAATGGGACTCGATACCAAGGATTTTCGCATTGCATTCAGCTCCCGCACCCTACTCTCGGCATTACTATTCCGCCTCGGCATCCCACCCGAGCATCACCAGGCAACATTCCTGGCACTGGACAAACGCGGCAAGATCCCCGACGCCGCGATCTTTGATCTCCTGCGGACAAGCGGACTGACCGATGATGGTATTCCCGCCGTATTACGCCTGCTGGAAATTCGCTCGCTCGAAGAAGCCATGCAACTGCTGGGCTCCGACTCCATCGCGGCCGATGAAATGCAATTCTTCCTGGCTTGTGCAGAAGCACACGGCATCCGCCAGTGTCTCCAGTTTGATATCGGCGTAATTCGCGGGCTCTCCTACTACACCGGCATCGTGTTTGAAGCATTTGATATCCGAGGCGAAATGCGCGCCATCTTCGGCGGCGGACGCTACGCCAAACTGCTCGCCAGTATTGGCGGTGGTGATAGCACGGCTGTCGGGCTCGGCTTCGGCGATGTTGTCATTGCAGAAATCCTGGCTGATCGCAATGCCTTGCAGCTAGACCCACCGCGGCAAGGCTACCATATTGCCGCCATGGAATCCGAACAGATCATGCTGGCAACCAAGGTCACAGCCGCCTTGCGCGCGCAAGGACATTGCGCCAACATGGCACTGGCACCCGTCAAACCCAAGACCTTTTTCGCCAAAGCCGATAACGCCCGGGCAGCATTTGGCATATTGATCGGACCGGATGATGTCAAGACAGGCAACATCCGCATCAAAGACCTGGAAGCACGCACCGAGGCAATCTGCCCACTGGCAGATTTTACCTGACCTACAAAATCTGCCCCGCACGTGCGAGCACTCGCGCTTCAACCGATTGGATTTCCGCAAACCCCTGCGAACTCACCGGATTCAAACCGTCGCTTGCCTCCATCGAGGAATCGGCTTCATTGTAAAGCGATGCCGGACATGCCGTAAGACTCCGGAAATGTACATTACCCTTGTACAAACCGACGGATACCGTACCCGTCGCACTGCGGGCAAATTCGCCAATCGCAGCCTGGGCAGCACGCGTCGCCGGATCAAAATAGCGTCCGTCATAGATCTGGTCTGCCACCAAGGCTGACAACAAACGGAACAGCTGTAGCGATTTACGATCCATCGTCGCTTGATACACGCATGCCAGACAGCGTCCGAGCAATTCCATGCCAGGCGCCTCGTAGACCCCCCGACTCTTGGTCCCGATAATACGATTCTCGAGCGCATTCTTGAAGCCAATACCATTGCGTCCGCCAATTTCATTGGCCAACTGCATCACAGCTAGCGGCGCCAAGGCTTCACCACCAACGGCAACCGCACGCCCCTGCTCAAATTGCACCGTGAAAACCTCCTCCATATCCGGAGCGTCCATCGGCCATACCCCCATGGTGGGCTTCACGATTGTACAAGGCGTTTCAAGACTCTCTAAATCCTCGGCTTCATGCGAAAGACCGGCTAGATTCGCGTCTGTCGAATAACGCTTCTGCCCGCCCGGGAAAGCCTCAATCCCCGCTGCACGCAAATATGCAACCATTTCGAGACGCCCGGGAAAGGCCGCCAGAAGCTCAGGATCCCGCCATGGCGCATAAACCCCCATGTCAGGAGCCAGTACATTCGTATAACGCTCAAAGCGCATCTGATCGTTGCCACGACCCGTGGCACCATGCGCCAAAACCGTGCAACCCTCAGCTTGCATCGCCGCAACCAAGCCTTTGACAGTGACGGCACGCGCTATCCCGGTTGAATTCCAGTAGCCCCCGTCATACATGGCCTGCGCCTGGACAACCTCGAAACAGGCCTCAGCCATCTCCGCTTTGAGGTCAACCACATGCGTGGGCGCACCACAAGGATCCATCTTCGTCACGACATCCTGGATATCCTGCTCGTCTGGCTGCGCAAGATCGGCCGTGAAACAGACAACATCGACGCCCGCCTCCAGCAAGCGCTTCGTTACCGTACGGCTATCGAGACCGCCGGATACGCAAACCCCTACGCGTTTCCCCTTCAACTCAGGCAGTTTCAACGTCATCCCCCCCATGCATTTGCTCCAGACAATCATCCAACATATCCAGTGCCTCTTCCAGCTCGTCATCCTTGACATTCAAAGGCGGAAGAATTCGCACAACATTACCGGCAGTAGGAATCACCAACAAACCGATCTCCTGCAGTGCCTTGGCCAAGGGCTTGGCATCCTGATCCAGCACCAACCCCAGCATCAACCCTTCGCCACGCGCTTCCACCACATGTTCGTAGCGATCCGCCAGATCCACGAGACCTTCCTTCAACAAAGCACCCTTTTCCGCAGCATGCGCCAATAATCCCTCTTCCTCGATCACATCAAGGGTTGCCAGTGCGGCCGCACACGCCAGCGGCCCACCACCAAATGTGCTGGCATGATGCCCCGGATGAAAAACGTCCGCAACTTTCGGACTCGCAACTACCGCACCAATCGGGAAGCCACTACCCAACGCCTTGGCAAGTGAGAATATGTCCGGTGCAATGCCGGATTTTTCAAAACCAAACCAGTTGCCTGTGCGCCCCATACCGCATTGCACTTCATCACACAGCAACAGCAAATCATGCTCGTCGCAAAGTGCCCGCAAGCCCTGCAAAAAGGCCGTATCACCAACGATCACACCACCCTCAGCCTGAATCGCCTCTACCATCACACCCACCGTCTTCTCCGTGATCAGGGCGCGAATCGAATCCAGGTCATTAAAATCGGCATGCACGAAACCTTCCGGCATCGGCTCAAACCCCTGCTTCACCTTGTCCTGGCCCGTGGCGGCCGCCGCCGCAAGCGTGCGACCATGAAACGAGTTCTTCATCGAAATGATCTCGTATTTGCCCTTCTCGTGTCCCCACAAGCGCGCCAACTTGATCTGCCCCTCGTTTGCCTCCGCACCCGAATTGCAGAAAAAACACTTGCCACCACCACGCAAATTACTGATGCGCTGGGCCAACCGCCCCTGATTCTCATTAAAGAACAAATTCGAGACGTGGAACAAGGTGGCCGCCTGCTCCTGCACGGCCGCAACGACACGCGGATGCGAATGCCCGACATTCAAAACGGAAATACCAGCCGTAAAATCCAGGTACACTTTCCCGTTCACATCCCAAACCTTGCTCCCCTTGCCGCGCGATAAAACCAACTCCGGCGCATAGGTTTCCATTACGTAATCGTGATAAAGCCCTCTTACTTCTTCCATCGTAGCTGCCATGCTGCTGATCCTTTCTATAGCAAAATAAAATAAAGAGCCGACAGCCTAGCGTAATTCACATCCAAGCGTCAACTTCTCCGTCATAGGCAACCCATTTATTTTTCCCACGCCCCCCCGAAAACGCCCCCCGGTTACCCGTAGATCTGACCCTGACAGAATGATTCGCGCTGTCGAACAAAATATGCATACAATAAACGCACGTGATCTCGCGTTGTTACTACTGAATGAATCATAGAATCTACCGTTATGGACGAAGACAGTAAAATCCGCCAGTTTGTGGCAGGAAATGCAGATGCGCTATGCGAACTCGTTGACGCACACCGCGCATCGCTTTTCAGCTTCATTCTGCACATGACCGGCGGGAGGGACGATGCCGATGAAATTTTCCAGGAAGTCTGGATCAAAGCCTTACAGGCACTGCCACGCTATGAGCACCGGCAGCGCTTTGCAAGCTGGCTATTCAAAATTGCCCATCGCACCATTATCGACCGTAGCCGCCGCAAAAAAAACGTCTCGTCTTTCGATCATGGCATCGAAAATCTCGACCTGCCCCATACCGCCGATCACCGCACCCCATTCAGCAGCCTCGCCAACCATGAGCTGGGCCATACCATCCTGGCCGCCGTCAACCGCTTGCCCGATGCCCAAAAAGAAGTATTCCTGCTCCGCATGGAAGCCGATTTTTCGTTCAAGGAAATCGCCCGCATCCAGAAAACCTCGATCAATACCGCCCTTGCCCGTATGGCGTATGCACTCGAAAAACTGCGCGATCAACTCGGCAATACCTACCGGGAGATGACATGAAAAAACAACACGACCCCCAACAAACGCTAGCCGACCTCGAAGAGGATATACGCCAAATCTGGCAAGCGGCTCCAACGCACCAGGGACCGTCCGCCGATACGCTGGCCCGTGTACACCAACTGATCCGGCAAGCAGCACAATCCGCCGGACCACCATCCACCCAGCAAAGACCGCGCATGCTCATCCTGGGATGGCGCCCCGTTTTGGCGGCGGCAGCTGTACTGCTGCTACTACTCGGCATTGCCCGATTCTGGAACCCCGCGCCCCGGCAAATCCCGCCACAACGGGAATTGGCAAACTTCGAACAGGAAATAATAAAGGAACTCGACGACCTCGAAATCATCATATGGGATGCACTAGCCGAATTGGAACACGATGCACGTACAAACGATTCGCTGCTGCAAGCCCTTGCCATGCAGATCGTAACTTGGGAGGACTTCTAAATGAAAACACGCTACTACGTCATGCTTGTGCTCGCAATTGCCAGCACCAATACACTCGCCCGGCAACAATCCAACGAGCAGCCTGACCGCACCCCGCGTGCCCGGCAGCGACAAGAGATTCGCAATAACCAGCGCGAAAACGATACGCGCGGACGCCGTCAGCAAGGCATGCAGTGGCTGCACCAGCTGGAAAAATCAGACCCCGCCGAGTTTCAAAAGGTGCAGCACATGCGTCAGGAGGATCCCCAAGCATTCGCCCAATGGATGCGCACACGCATGCGCGAGCGTCGCCGCCAGGCCGTACTGGAACGCCACCCGGCATTTGCGGCATTTCTGGCAACACTACCCGAATCCGAACGCCAAGCGCTGGAAGCCGATTTGTTTCCCGCCCGGCAACGCTCCGAGCAAACGCCTGAATCGGCACCAGACATCGTACGACAACGCGGGACTGCACACGGCCCACAACAGGCAGATGTTAATGACCGTACCCGACACTTTGAACAGGAAATCGAACGTGCCGAAAAACGGATCCAGCATTTACGCGAACTTCTGGAAAAACGGCGCGAATTACTCGAAACCATGCCGCAGGATTAGAGCACGGCCCGTATCGCGGCGATGTGCGCAGGACTCGTCCCGCAGCAACCGCCGACGATGCGCGCGCCGGCATCCAAAAGCCACCCGACTTTACTTGCCATCTGCGCAGGCGTCTCGCGAAACACGGTACGACCATGCTCCATCACCGGCATCTCCGCATTCGGCATCGCCATCAAGGGCACTTGATCTCCCGTAACACGGTACATTTCACCCAATATTTTGGTCATGTCATCGATGCCTGTACCACAGTTTGTGGCAACCACATCCGCACCGGCCTGCAAACAGGCCTCCGCAAATGCCTGCGGTCGCACCCCCATCATGGTAGCATACCCACCAGTGGCAACCGGATCAAACGTCATGCTCACAATATAGGCAAGATCCGGCGCAGCTGCCCGCACGGCCTGCAACGCGATCAGCGCCTCCTCCAGCGCGGTCATCGTCTCAATGATCACGACATCCGCCCCCCCCGCCTGCAAGCCGGCAGCCTGCTCCGAAAATGCCGCCAGAAAGTCCGCCTCGGTTTCATCCCCATAAGGCTCCAGCATCGCTCCAGTCGGCCCGATGCTTCCCAGAACAAACTGTGAATCCCCAGCCACCGAACGCGCCAGCCGCGCAGCCGCGGCATTGATGTCCGGGCAACGATCCGCCAGCCCGTAGTGCGAAAGCTTATAGCGCGTACCACCAAAACTATTGCATTCCACCATATCACTACCGGCCTCACGATACGCCTGATGAATCGCAATCACATCATCCGGACGCTCGACACACCACAACTCAGGACACGTCCCCGCCGCCAGTCCGCGCTCTTGCAGCATCGTCCCCATGGCCCCGTCACATAACAGTATTTCACCCGCCTGTAACCGCGCTAAAGAATCTAACATAGCTTCTCCTTCATTGCTCAATCGTGCCACTCGCTTGCACACTATTACTACCCTCGGCACCACAGGACAACAGAAACTTTACTTTATTGCAGCATCTACTTGTTTTCGCGCCCAACCTGTGCTAATGCTTACCCGAACACACCAGTGAACGGCTATTGCAGGATGGTAAACAGCGGGGAGTAGCTCAGTCTGGTAGAGCGCCAGCTTTGGGAGCTGGACGTCGCAGGTTCGAATCCTGTCTCCCCGACCACGTCAAATACCTACAAATCAACACTTTACGCAACCAAACACACCCATCTTCATTTTTAGCATCTTGTGCGAAATTGTGCGAAATTGGGGTCAGCCCTCAATAATCAATGCGAAATTGGGGTCAGCCCTCAATAATCAAGAAACGGAGGCAGGCGGGTCCGCCATTACCGGCATGTTGCCCCAACGGCCATAAACGTACGGACTGCCATTGCTTGCTAACGCGGGCTTGTCAATTGGGTACTTCGTCATTGAAAACGACAGCACGGGATTCATCTGGCAAGGCGTTCTCACGCCTCCCCCAGCATCATCGATACTCGACAACGGACACCCAAAATCGTAATAATCGGGATTATGCCTATTTACGAATACCAAGCGACCCATCTTAAAAAAGCCTGTGACCACTGCCGCAGCCGCTTCGAAGTGCTGCAGCGTATCAGCGATAAACCGCTGGCTAGCTGCCCGGCTTGCGGCACCCCTGTGCTGAAATGCATCTCGGCCCCGCGCGTCGGGGCCTCACAAAGCAACTTTGATGATCGCGCCAAATCGGCCGGTTTCCACAAGCTCAAGAAACGTAGTAAGGGCGAGTACGAGAAAGAATACTGATGCTACCCAGCGGCATCATGCCGGAGCTGAGGCCAACGATCATCATTGCAGACACGCAGCAGCACCCGCGCCAAAAAAGATGCCGTCCCGGAAAGCGCATCGATCTCCAGCTTATCCAGCGTATCGGCCGCCGTATGGTAATAGGCAGCCCCACGCGATTTTCCCGGCTTGCCACCTACCCCGGCCGTAATCACACCTTGCCGCAAAAAGGGATAATGATCCGACGAATTGTGATGGCGGTTTCCAAACAGGATTTCCTCCCCCATCTCTGCCGAAAGTTTCTGCACAAGAGGCTCCGCCTCGGCACACTTGTGAAAACCAAGCCCGTGCGGATGCCCCAGACAAGGGGTATCGCAATTCAGCATCAATCGTGCCTTACGTAATGCCGCCGCATGCGTGCGGGCATGATGATGCGACCCCAGCAACCCCATCTCTTCAGCCCCGAACGCCACGAATCGCAGCGTTCGCTTCAGGTGCTGTCGAAAGGGAGCCAGCAAACGCGCCACTTCCATCACAAGCGTAACGCCTGTTGCATTGTCATAGGCACCCGGCGAAATGTCATGCGAATCATAATGCCCGCCCATAATCACCAGCTCATCCGGCTTTGCGGTGCCGCACAGCGCCCCCACTACATTGTAAGTCGTCGATGCCTCACAGAAACAATCTACAGCAAGATGCAAACGTCCGGGCCGATCCACCCGACGCAACATGGCAAGCGTTTCGGCCGTGATGCTTACGGCGGGAATCGGACTCTCCTTGCCATCATCCACACTGCCGGTCTTGAAAAGCGCACCATCGCTCTTATGTCCGTGCAACACACCGACACTACCCGCCGTAGCGCAAAGTCGTTGAATGGCCTTGCGTGGCCCACTACTACCATCCGTAATCGCAAAGGCCCCCCTGATTGCAGCAGCATTTTTTTCAATCTCGGACGCACTACCACTGCCGATATCCACCCATGTCGCGGCAATACCATCCGAACGCGTCGCAGCACCATACGGCATCGCATAGCACGGTAATGCACATGCCCGCGGCTCCAACATCCGTAATTGTGCCCCCCCGCCCCTGCGCCATGCCGTAAACGGAAATTCTTCCAGCTGCACGCGATCAAGACCGTAGCGATTAAACGTGCCGCGAATCAAATCCGCCGCGCGCCGATCCCCCTCCGTACCCGCAAACCGAGTCCCGATTCCATCACACAAAGCAAATAAATGCTGCCCGGTTTCTCCATTCTTCATGGCGTCAGCAATAATCGCATCATCAATATCCCGGTATGGGAATCCAACATGTTGCATCTGGTATACTCCTGATTCTATGCAGCCGGAAACCAGCGCAATAACTGCCTGGCGACAATGTCATGACCTGCCCGATTCGGATGATTGCGCCACGCAAGAATATCAGACAAATACATCGCCCGATCTGCAACCGCCATATTCGCATGCCCCCTCTCAACGTTCAGCAGGTATCCACCACAATTGCTTCCAATGGGGATCGCCTGTGTTCGACTGCGGTGCCCCCGGCGTACTGCGGCCCTCTACAACGTAGCGTGTCAATAGATCCCGCAGTTCATCTACAACTTCGGGATAACGCGCCTGTACATTTTCGCGCTCACCAATATCAACCGACAAATCATACAACTGAACCGGAGGCAACCCCGCGCGCTCCTCCGGATGCCCGCAACGCGGCACACTCCACCCCCCCGAATCTGCACACATCTCCAGTTTCCATTTGCCTTTGCGAATCGAAAACGAACCATTGATCGAATGATGCACCACCGCCTCGCGGATAGGCCCTGTTGCTGAGCCATCCCAGAGCGACACAGTACTCACACTGTCCTCGGCGGCGTTGTCCGGCAATGAATAGCCCGTAATTTCAGCCATCGTCGCCATTAAATCGGTCAGGCAAAACGTCTGATCACACACACTGCCAGCCGGGATAGCCGCTGGCCAGCGCATCACATAGGGAATCCGGTGCCCACC
>JBLRXB010000074.1:0-10038 GCA_047920915.1 Kiritimatiellia bacterium | reverse complement strand
GCTGTCCCTACCCCTATCATGGCTTTTTTTTGTATGCGGTAAAAAAAGCTGGAAAAACGGTGAAGGTACAGCCTGGTCACACAAAAAGAGCGTTCTGGCCGGAACCAGAACGCCCTTGTGGGAACCAGGAACACTCCCGCTTACATGCCGGAGAGCTTGGTGAGCATCTCGAACTTTTCGGCCACGAATTTGTCTGCTTTATCGAGCAGGCGTTTGGCATTTTCCGGTTTGCTCTTGGTGAGGATCCGGAAGCGGTTTTCCTTGAGCGCGAACTGGCTGAAGGACATGTTCGGTGCCTTGGAGTCGAGAGTCAGGGGATTCTTGCCTTCTTCCTTGAGCATCGGGTTGTAGCGATACAGCGGGAAGTGACCGGAGGCCACGGCATCCTTCTGGTTCTCGAGACCGTAGGTCATGTCGATCCCCTGTGCGATGCAATGCGAGTAGGCGATAATGATGGAAGGTCCATCATAGGCTTCGGCCTCGGTAAAGGCCTTGATCACCTGATTCGGGTTGGCACCCATGGAAACCTGGGCAACGTAGATGTTGCCATAGGTCATGGAGATCATGCCCAGATCCTTCTTGTTGGATGGTTTGCCGGAGGCGGCAAACTTGGCCACTGCAGCCATCGGGGTGGCCTTGGAGGCCTGTCCGCCGGTGTTGGAATAGACTTCCGTGTCGAGCACGAGGACGTTGATATTGCGTCCTGATGCGAGCACGTGGTCCAGACCACCGTACCCGATATCGTAGGCCCAGCCATCACCGCCGAGAATCCAGACGGATTTCTTGACGAGGTAGTCGGCGATCGATATCAGTTGTGCGCAATCGGCACAATCGCCGCATTTGGCCAGCATCTGCTTGAGCTCGGCGACGCGTCCGCGTTGCGCCTCGATACCGGCCTGGGTGGACTGATCGGCCTCGCTGATGGCCTTGAGCAATTCCGGGTTGGTGTGCTTGCATTTGCAGGCACCACTCTGGAGACGCGCGATCAGCTCGAGGGCATAGCCGTTGAACTTTTCAACTGCCAGGCGCATACCAAATCCGAATTCGGCATTGTCCTCGAAGAGCGAGTTAGCCCATGCCGGTCCACGTCCATCTGTGCGAGTGGCGTAGGGTGTGGTGGGCAGGTTGCCGCCATAAATGGAGGAGCAGCCCGTTGCGTTGGCAATCATCAGGCGGTCACCATAGAGCTGGCTGAGGAGCTTGACGTAGGCCGTCTCGCCGCAGCCCGTGCAGGCGCCCGAGAACTCGAACAGAGCCTGGCAGAACTGGCTACCCTTGATGGTATCGCGCTTGAAGAGGGAATCGTCCGTTTCCGGCAAGTGCAGGAAGAATTCCCAGTTGGCGCTTTCGGTTTCACGAATCGGCATTTGTTCGGTCATCATGATGGCCTTGACGCCGGTTGGCTCCTTGGTGGCCGGATCGCGTTCGATGGCCGGGCAGCGCTGTACGCAGGCCCCGCAACCGGTGCAATCTTCCGGTGCCACCTGGATGGTGTATTTCAGGCCGGCGAATTCCTTGCCCTTGGCATCTGCACTCTTGAATGTTTCGGGCGCGCCTTCGAGTGCTTCCGGGCCGTATGCTTTCATGCGAATGGAGGCATGCGGGCAAACCAGTGAGCACTGTCCGCACTGGATGCAGAGATCTGCATTCCATTGCGGAATCTCGGTGGCAATGTTGCGCTTCTCGAACTTGGTGGTGGCGGTAGGCCAAGTACCATCAGCCGGGATCGCGCTTACCGGCAGATCGTCGCCGCGCTGGGCCATGATTTCTGCGGTAACATTCAATACGAATTCAGGGGCATCCTGCCGCACCACGGGCGGCTTGCTGATTTTGCCGGCCGGTTTTGCCGGCACGTCCACCTGCTGCATCTGGGCTACGGCGGCATCAACAGCGTCGAAGTTCATCTTGACGATATCGTCGCCCTTTTTGCCATAGGTCTTCTTGATGGCTTTCTTGAGTGCGGCAATGGCTTCGTCCTGCGGCAGCACGCCGGAAATGGCGAAGAAGCAGGTCTGCATGATCGTGTTGATGCGTGCGCCGAGACCCAGTTCGTGGGCCAGCTTGATGGCATCGATCACGTAGAACTTGATCTTCTTGTCGATGATCTGCTGCTCGATTTCATCCGGCATATGGTTCCAGACTTGATCGGCACCATACGGGCTGGCCAGCAGGAATACGGCACCCGGCTTGGCGTTTGCCAGCATTTCGTACTTTTCGAGAAATGCAAAGTTGTGGCAGGCCACGAAATCGGCTTTTGTGCAGAGGTACGGGCTGCGGATCAGTTCCGGCCCGAAGCGCAAATGCGAAACTGTCATGGCACCGGATTTTTTCGAGTCGTACACGAAGTAGCCCTGCGCGTAATTGTCGGTTTCTTCGCCGATGATCTTGATTGAGTTCTTGTTGGCCCCCACGGTGCCATCGGCACCCAGACCGTAGAACATGCATTCAATGCGCTTGCCGGAATCCACGGTCCAGGTCGGATCGTATTCGATGTGCGAGTGGGTCACATCGTCAATAATGCCGACGGTGAAACGATTCTTGGGTTTGTCTTGTGCGAGGTTGTCGAACACGCCCTTGACCATGGCCGGGGTGAATTCCTTCGAGCCGAGGCCGTAGCGCCCGCCGACGATCACGGGATACCCCTTGCCTGGGTAGGAACCATCGTCCATCATTTCGCCAATCGCCGTGCGCACATCCCCATACAGCGGCTCACCGAGAGAACCCGGCTCCTTGGTGCGATCCAGCACGGCAAGGCGCTTGACGCTTGCAGGCAGGGCTGTCACGAATGCTTTGGCGTCAAACGGACGATAGAGACGAACCTTCAGTACGCCCACTTTTTCGCCCTTGGCAACGAGGTCTTCCACGGTTTCGTGAACCGTTTCGACGCCCGAGCCCATGATAATGATGACGTTTTCGGCTTCCGGATGCCCTTCGTAATCGAACAGGTGATACTGGCGCCCCGTGATCTTCGCGAAGCGATCCATGTATGCCTGCACAATGCCAGGGGTTTCATCGTAAAAGCTGTTGACCGTTTCGCGGCCTTGGAAGTACACGTCCGGATTCTGGGCCGTACCACGCATCGTCGGGTGGTCCGGCGAGAGCGCACGCTGCCGGTGGGCAATAACTAGATCATCATCGATCATCTGGCGGATGGCTTCCATACTCACCGCATCAATTTTCTGTACTTCGTGCGAGCTGCGAAAACCATCAAAGAAGTGCAGGAAAGGCACGCGGGATTTCAGCGTGGAAGCATGGGCGATGGTCGCCATGTCGCCGATCTCCTGCACGCTGTCGGATGCCAGCATGGCAAACCCCGTCTGGCGGATCGACATGACATCCGAGTGATCGCCAAAAATCGAGAGTCCCTGGCAGGCGAGCGAGCGCGCCGAGACATGGAACACGGTGGGGGTCAGTTCGCCCGCGATCTTGTACATATTCGGGATCATGAGGAGCAGGCCCTGCGAGGCGGTAAAGGTGGAGGTCAGCGCACCCGAGGTCAGCGAACCGTGCACGGCCCCGGCCGCACCACCTTCGGATTGCATCTCAACCACATCCGGGATGGTGCCCCAGATGTTCTTGACGCCAGCGGCGCTGAGTTCGTCACAGGTTTCCCCCATGTTCGAGGAAGGGGTGATCGGGTAGATGGCACAGACTTCACTACAGGCATGTGCCACATTGGCCGCTGCTGTGTTACCGTCAATCATTACCATATTGCTGTTAGCCATGTGTTGCTCCTAACTGTTCGACGAACCACTATTCGCCACATTGTGTATCTCGCTTCAAAAGGGAGAAATCCGGCACCCAACGGGATGACCGGATTTCTCTAGACTCGTATGAATGATTCAGCTTGCCGATTATTTTAAAAATGCGCGCACGGAATCAAGCTGTCCGGCGCTCCCGAGTACCTCGTTCTTGTGGGCAATGTACTTGGCATATTCCGCCATGAAAATCTTGCCGGCCGGCCGCAAATCAAAATTTTCGGGGTCATCGCGGAAGCTTTCGCGGTGCACGCGGCACCAGACCAAGCGGCCATCGGTATCGATATTGACTTTGGTTACGCCCATTTTGGAGGCTTTGGAGATCTGGCCTTCGTCGACCCCCTTGGCCCCCTTGAGTTGGCCCCCGGCGGCATTAATGCGCTCGACTTCGTCCTGCGGGACGGAGCTCGAACCGTGCATCACGAGCGGGAAGCGCGGCATCAATTTGGCAATATCCTCGATCACGTTGAAGTGCAGGCCCTGTCCACCGCTGAACTTGTAGGCCCCGTGGCTGGTGCCAATGGCGCAGGCCAAGCTGTCGCAACCGCTGCGCTTGACGAATTCCTCGACCTCTTTCGGGTCGGTCAGCTTGGCGTCGGCCTCGCTCACTGAAACGTGCTCTTCGACACCGCCGAGCATGCCCAGTTCGGCTTCCACCGAAATACCCTTGGCATGGGCGCGCTCAACGACACGCTTGGTGATGGCGATGTTCTCGTCGAACGATTCATGGCTGGCATCGATCATGACCGAGCTGTAGAAGCCGCTGTCAATACAGTCGTAGCAGGTTTCCTCGTCGCCGTGATCCAGATGGACGGCGAAGATGGCATCGGGAAAAATCTCATCGGCTGCACGGATCATGGCTTCGAGCAGGCGTGTGTCCGTGTAGGCGCGGGCCCCTTTGGAAAGCTGGATGATGAAAGGTGCCTTGCTGTCCATGTTGCCACGGAACAAGCCCATGATCTGCTCGGCATTGTTAATATTGTAGGCACCAACGGCGTAGTTGCCGTAGGCATGTTCAAATAATTTGTTCGTGGAAACTATCATGATGGATTCTCCCTATATGTTTTTTACGCTAAGCACATGCCGGATTTCCCTGTGAAATCCGAGGTGTACGGTAGTTTGCAGGTGCTGTGTTGGTGTGCTAGGCACGTGTTCCAAAACAGTCCGGCAAACATATGCGCAGCGAGGCTGTAAGTCAAATGCAAAAAGGGTTTTACAATCTGCTCAAAATGAAGCGGTGCTTCGCGTTTGTAATCTTGTGCAAAAGGGTGTAACGTTTCACATACTTGCATAATTGTGTATGTCCACTACATCAAATAGGGAGGATCAAGATGAGCGCTGAGGTCAAATGTCCCGTGACAGGAAAGACGTCAAAGGCCAGTGCTGGCAGAGGCACATCGAATCAGGATTGGTGGCCGAATCAACTCAAGCTTGGCATCCTGCACCAGCATGCGCCGGCATCGAATCCGATGGATCCGGACTTTGATTATGCCAAAGCGTTCAGCGAACTGGACTATGATGCGCTGAAACAGGATTTGTATGCCTTGATGACGGATTCCCAGGATTGGTGGCCGGCCGACTGGGGGCATTACGGTGGCTTGTTCATCCGGATGGCCTGGCATAGTGCGGGTACCTATCGTTCCGGGGATGGCCGTGGGGGCGGTGGTACGGGCAATCAGCGTTTTGCGCCGGTCAATAGCTGGCCGGATAATGCCAATCTGGATAAGGCGCGTCGCTTGCTGTGGCCGATCAAGCAGAAGTACGGCAATAAGATTTCGTGGGCCGACCTGATGCTTCTGGCCGGGAATGCCGCGCTGGAGTCCATGGGCTTCAAGACATTCGGTTTTGGTGGTGGGCGCGCGGACATCTGGCAGCCGGAAGAGGATATTTACTGGGGTATGGAAGCGGAGTGGCTGGGTGACAAGCGCTATAGCGGCGATCGGGATCTGGAGGATCCGCTGGCGGCGGTGCAGATGGGTCTGATCTATGTGAATCCTGAAGGTCCCAACGGGGTACCGGATCCGGTGGCGTCCGGACGCGACATCCGAGAAACGTTCAAGCGCATGGGGATGAACGATGAGGAGACCGTTGCGCTAGTGGCAGGTGGACACACGTTTGGTAAATGTCATGGAGCCGGAGATCCGAAACTTGTCGGCCGCGAGCCGGAGGCTGCCCCGATCGAGGAGCAGGGGCTGGGCTGGAAAAACAGCCTGGGCACAGGCAAGGGTATTCATACGACGACCAGTGGCATCGAAGGGGCCTGGAAGCCGAACCCCACCAAGTGGGACATGGGCTATTTCAACATGATGTTCGGCTACGACTGGGAGCTGGTAAAGAGTCCGGCTGGTGCGCAGCAGTGGCTGGCCAAGGATGTCAAGGAAGCGGACATGATTCCGGATGCGCATGATCCCGCGATCAAGCATCGGCCCATGATGACAACGGCGGATCTGGCGCTGCGCTATGATCCGATCTATGAACCGATATCGCGTCGGTTCCATAAGAATCCGGCGGTCTTTGCAGATGCGTTTGCGCGGGCCTGGTTCAAGCTGACGCATCGTGATATGGGGCCGAAGGTGCGCTATCTGGGGCCGGAAGTGCCCAAAGAGGATCTGATCTGGCAGGATCCGATTCCCGATCGCGATCATGCACGGGTCAAATCGAAAGACATCGATGAACTCAAGAAGATGATTCTGGCATCGAAACTGACGATCTCCGAGCTGGTATCCACGGCCTGGGCATCGGCTTCGACCTTCCGTGGGTCCGACAAACGCGGCGGCGCCAATGGTGCGCGCATTCGTTTGGCCCCGCAAAAGGATTGGGCGGTGAATGAGCCGGAACGGTTGGAGAAGGTACTGAAGGTGCTGGATAAGATCCGCAAGAGCTTCAACAAGAATGCCAAGGGTGGGCGCAAGATCTCGCTTGCCGATATGATTGTGCTGGGTGGCTGTGCGGCCGTGGAAGCTGCCGCCAAGGCCGGTGGTCACAAGATCAAGGTGCCTTTTACGCCCGGGCGTACGGATGCCTCGCAGAAGCAGACCGATGTCGAATCGTTCGCGCTGCTAGAGCCGGAAGCCGATGGGTTCCGGAACTACCAGAAGACCAAGTACTCGGTTTCGGCCGAGGAGATGCTGGTAGACAAGGCGCAGTTGCTGACGCTGAGTGCCCCGCAGATGACGGTACTGCTGGGTGGCTTGCGCGTGTTGGGGGTCAACTTCGGGCAATCGCTTGAGGGGGTATTCACAGATCGGGTGGGTGCACTCACGAACGATTTCTTTGTGAATCTGATCGATATGGATACCGAGTGGAAGCCCACATCCGCGGAGCGCGACAGCTTTGAAGGTTTTGAGCGCAAGACCGGCAACCTGAAATGGACCGCCACGCGGGTTGATCTGATTTTCGGTTCCAACTCGCAGTTGCGGGCCTTGGCCGAAGTCTATGCACAGAAGGATGCCAAAAAGAAGTTCGTCCGCGACTTCGTGGCGGCCTGGGACAAGGTGATGAATCTCGACCGCTTCGATCCGGCGTAGGGGAAAGCTTGATTAGAACGCAATTCAAAAGTAAGATGCTAACCGTGAGCAAACTAAAAAAAGGAACGCTGCCATGCCAGAGATTTGCAGGTTTCTCGGGATCGTGATAGCAATGTTGTACGATGATCATCGTCCTCCGCATTTCCATGCCGAGTACGGCGACTACAAGATGTCAGTGGACATCAACACAGGGGTTGTTGACGGTCGTTTTCCTCCACGAGCCTTACGTGCCGTGATGGAATGGTACGAGTTAAACAAGGATCGTCTTCTGGAAGACTGGCAACTTGCAGAAAACCATGAGTCTTTGAAGAAGATTCCCCCACTGGAGTAGGCTATGCTTGAAGTTACAAAAGCAAGACATGTTTCCGGCTATACCCTATGGTTGGCTTTTAATGACGGGACAGAAGGTAATGTCGATCTTGATGATTCACTCTGGGGACCGGTATTCGAACCCCTCAGAAATGAAGATGCCTTTCGGCAGGTGGCGATTTCGCCCATTCTGCACACAATCACTTGGCCTAATGAGGCCGATTTTGCGCCAGAGCACTTGAAAGACAAGCTGATCGAACAAAGCAGTGCAGGCTAAAAGCACTCGTGCATGATGAGCTTGATTTTCGGCGTTGGGAGCGAGGCATCCTGGCCAAGCTCTTTGTGGGCGGGCCGTTCTTAGGTCGTCCTATGGACGCGGCCCAGCGGGGATACGCCTTCGCTATGGCGGACAGGCTGGTTCGCTCCCCCGGTGGCGTCAAATAGGAAGTGTTTTTTATGATTGGGATTTCGAAGTTGTATTGCGGGACGGTCGAGCCCTCGGATGCCTTGCGTTACGGGCGGCATTCGAAGGCTTTGCCGAGCCATTTGCTGCAGTTTTCGGCCGACAAGAAACCGGTCGTGGTCTGGAATTGCACGCAGGCCTGCAATTTGCGGTGCATGCATTGCTATGCGCAGGCTGGGTGTCAGCAGGCAGCAGGTGAGCTCTCGCATGCAGAAGGCCGGGCCTTGATTGATGATCTGGCGGACTTTGGGGCACCGGTGCTGCTGTTTTCGGGGGGCGAGCCACTGTGTCGGGCCGATATGCCGGATCTGGCTGCGTATGCGGTATCCAAGGGGATGCGGGCGGTGATTTCGACCAATGGCACGCTGATCACGGATGCGGTTGCGCAGCGTCTCAAGGGGATTGGGCTATCCTATGTCGGGATCAGCTTGGATGGCATGCAAGCAACCAATGATCATTTTCGGGGTCAGGATGGTGCCTATGTCAAGGTGCTGGAGGGCATTCGGGCTTGCCAGCGGGTTGGTCTGAAGGTGGGATTGCGCTATACGATTACGCGTCACAATGTGCACGACTTGCCCGGAATTTTCGATTTACTGGAGGCTGAAAATATCCCGCGCGTTTGTTTTTATCATATGGTCTATAGTGGACGCGCAGCCGACATGGCCAGCGCGGATCTTTCGCATGCGCAAACACGGGAGACGTTGGATTATATTATCGATCGCACGGCCGCACTGCATGCGCGTGGTTTTGCCAAGGAAGTCCTGACGGTGGATAATCATTGCGATGGTCCGTATATCTACTTACGTCTGTTGCGGGAGGGGCGTACGGATGACGCTGCGCGTGTAATGCAACTGCTGGAAATGAATGGTGGCAACAGCAGCGGGCATGGGATTGGATGCGTGAGCTGGGATGGAACAGTTTATCCTGATCAATTTCTACGCGAGACGCCATTGGGCAATGTTCGGGAGACGCCCTTCAGTGAGATTTGGTCGAATGCAGACAATCCTTTGTTGGCAGCGCTGCGGGACAAGCCTGCCCATGTTACCGGCAAATGCCAGACATGCCGGTTTTTAGGCGTTTGTGGGGGCAACTTCCGGGCACGGGCGTTGGCGGCAACCGGCGACTTCTGGGGGGTGGATCCGGCCTGTTATTTAAGCGACGAGGAGATTGGGTCATGACGCCGATGGTCATTGCTTGGGAGGTCACGCGTCGCTGCGGGCTGCAGTGTCGTCATTGCCGGGCGGCGGCAAACGACCGGGAGTATGCCGATGAGCTTACAACCGGGGAATGCTTGCGCACCGTGGATGCGATTGTCCGACTGGGTAAACCGATGCTGATCCTGACAGGCGGCGAGCCCTTGCGCCGCGCGGATGTTTATGCGATTGCCCGCTATGCCACGGATAAAGGGTTACGGGTGGTCATGGCGACCTGCGGGCATTTGCTGGATGCCGACGTTGTGGAAAAGTTGCGTGCCAGTGGTGTGGTGGCCATCAGTGTCAGCCTGGATGCGGCCACGGCTGAGGCACATGATGCCTTTCGCGGCGTGGCAGGATCGTATGCCAGGACCCTTGCAGGCGTGACGCACTGGAAAAATGCCGGATTGCCGTTTCAGGTTAATACGACGGTATCCAGCCTGAATGCGGATGAGTTACCCGCGATAATGGGTAAGGCGATCGAGCTGGGGGCCGCCGCCATGGATTTCTTTTTTCTGGTGCCCACCGGGCGGGGTTCCGACATTGCAGCATATGCCCTGCCGCCGGACGCACGAGACCAGGCCCTGGCGTGGATTGCTGAACAAGAGCGCGTGGCACCCATCCGCGTGCGCGTGACCTGTGCGCCGCAGTACCGGGACTTTCGCTTGCCGTCCAAACCCCGCACACCATTGATACCCTTTAGAGGTTGTATGGGCGGGCGTGGCTTTGTCTTTATTTCGCACACAGGCGTCTTGCAGCCTTGCGGCTTTCTGGATCTCTCCGGTGGT
>JBLRXB010000073.1:0-10234 GCA_047920915.1 Kiritimatiellia bacterium | reverse complement strand
CGATTGACCCCATGAATCCGGAAAACCCGAGAAGAAACCAGAACGTCATGAGAAACATGATCTGCGGGCTGACGAACAACCCGCTCGTCAGGTCTTGCCTACCACGTATCCAACTGTACCCCAGCAAACCATACACCACACCCGACATGCCACCAAATGCTGGCCCAGCCATCTGGTACTGTAACACATTCGAAAATACCCCGATTACCAGCACTTTGATAAGCAGGGATTTCCCGCCCTGCAAACGCTCGATCATGCCCCCTAAATCCAACAACCAGAACATATTGAAAAAGATATGCAACAGTCCCATGTTGTGATCGAGCAAGGATGCATGCAGGAAGACCGGCGTGAAAAGCCGCCAGACCTGCCCACGCAATACTTCTGGCAAGCCGCGTTGAAAGACAAAGCCATCATCCAGCAGTCGATAGCGCGTAACCGAAAGCCATTGCGCAATCTCGGATTCACTGCCGAGCCCACCGAAAAGTGTCGCCGCAACACTCAGGAGAATCAGGATCCGGGTCACAGGAATGGCCAACAATCTGGCGCGTCGCGATATCCGTTTACGATCAAACACTTGACGCGAAAATGCAGCCTGCTCCTTGCGCGCAGCACGCCGCCGCTGATCAGCTTTCTCGGCTGCATCCAGATACTGCTTATGGTCGGGATCTTCCAGAAATGCCGAAAGAAGCGAACCCGCTTCCGTAAGTCGATCCTCATCCTCCACCCAAATCGCAAATGTATTGTCCGCCATTTGATCGACATGGGCAGGAATCTCGGCACTGAATAAAAAGTCGGCGAAACGCGTCGCATGTTCGCGATTCGAAATGATTCCAATTTTTCGCATATTAGGCTTGTCCTTAGTTGTACGGGTGCTAGCAAACCAAAACGACAGACATACGTCAACTTTTCTGACCCATTCGCTATAATGTTTTGCAATATGAACGTACGCAACCTAAAGTGTACGGCACTCGTTGGTAGAAACGAAAACGGTGGGGATCGTCGAAAGGTGGACATATGGGCGCTTTGTTTTTCTTTGCGATACTATTGATCCTCGCACTCGTATTTTGCCCCATCGCAACCTTGATTGTGTGCAAGAAAATCCAAGATCAACAGCAAATGCTGCAAGACACGCTTTGGGAGATCCTGGCCCAACTACCGCGAAAACAGTCACCAGAGCAAACACCGCAACCAAACATAGTGCCAACCGCACCTGAAACGGCCAGTAAACCAGATAGCCAGCGTGTACGTACTGCGCCACAGTCACTAGCAACGCCGCCGCCTGTTCCCCAGCCTCCCACCAAACCGCATGCGGCCCCGCAACCGCAAATCGCACGGCAATCCGGGCTACAGGAAAAAACAACGCCCGATACGGATAACACGTACGTAGAACCTGCTCCCGGCACCATCGAAACCATTGCCCGACAAATTATCGCGCGGATCTGGAACTGGATTATTGTTGGCGAGGAATACCGCAATCCCAATGTCAGTGCGGAATATGCCGTTGCCACAAACTGGCTCGTACGCACAGGCGTAATCATTATGGTTGTCGGGGTCGGCTTTTTTCTCGACTACACCTCATCGCGCGGCTGGCTCGGACCACTCGGCAAGGTCGGCATTGCCTTTATTGTGGGCGCTACCTTACTGGCAATCGGCATTCAATTGCTGGGAAAACGCTATCATTTGCTGGGACAGGGGCTGCTAGGGGCTGGCGTGGCCGTGCTATATGGCTCCATCTTTACCGCATACAACGTCTATAGTCTCATCGGGCCTGCCGAAGCTTTTGGGTTGATGGTGCTGGTTACCGTCGGAACAGGCGTGATGGCGATCCGCTTCAACTCGATGCTGGTGGCCATTCTTGGAATTATTGGCGGCTACGGAACCCCCCTCATGCTGGCAACCGGCAATGTGAATTTCATCGGACTCTACAGCTATATGCTGCTCTTGGGCGTGGGCGTTCTCGGCGTGGCACGCTACCGCAACTGGCATCTACTCAATGCCATGGCATTCGTGGCAACGTGGCTGCTGGCCTGCTCCGCCCTGCACGGCGGCTTCGCCCCCGCGCGGTACTGGGAAGTCACCCCCTTCCTCACGGCCTTCTTCATCCTATTCTCTACCGTGATATTCCTCTACCAGGTCATGCATCGCGTCAAGGCATCCCTCGTGGAAATCCTCATGCTCATGCTCAACGCCGCCGTATACTTCGGTATCATGTTTCATCTAACCCAAGACACGTATGAGCGGATTTGGACGGCCATTCCTGCAATCGGTCTGGCGGCTTTCTACACCGCACACCTCATCATCTTCCTGCGCCGCGGCAATCGCGACCGGGTGCTGGCACTCTCTTTTACCGCGCTAGCCGCCTTCTTCCTCATTCTTACACTGCCCATTCTCATCTCCGGTGCATGGCTGACCCTCTGCTGGAGCATCCAAGCCGTCATTTTGCTGTGGATGGCAATTCGGCTACGCAGCCGTTTTCTCCAGTGGATCGCCTATCTCCTGTATGGCATTGTGGCCCTACGATTCCTGTTCCTGGACCTCTATGTTGCTTTCGAACCCGCTGTGCTGGCAGAAACAACTGCCCGGCAATATCTCTGGATTCTGCTCGAGCGCCTCGTGACTTTCGGCGTACCAGCAGCCACATTTGCGGTTGCCATGCGCATGTTGGGCAAACCCGCGCAGCGTGCGGGAACACTTGCCGTAGCACCCGAAAACGATGTCGACCCCATCGCCGTGGAAACGCGCATGCCGGCGGTCTTTGGTACGCTGCTTTTCGCACTCGTTTTCCTGTATCTGCATCTGGAACTGCATCGCTCCATGCTCTTTGCCTGGGACCCGCTTCGGCTTCCGCTCCTTACCGCACTCTGGACAGCCGCATGCCTCGTACTTCTGCGGCTCTTCCTGAAGTTCCGCCATTCGCTCCTGCTCACAATGGTGCTGATCTTTAGTGCAATAACCGTCGCAAAACTTTTCCTGTTTGACCTGCCTGTCTGGGGTGCCTCGGCTGAGCTCTTCCGTTACCAGGCAACCCTATTCCTTCCTTGACGCTGGTCTCCGGCTCATCGATTTCGGCGTCATCATCGCATTTCTGCTTTATGGCTGCTGCTTGTTTCGCAAGGACGCGCGTACGATCGGCAGGGCATTCGGCTATGGCGCACTCATCCTTTTCTGGATTTATTCGACTTTTGAGATCAACAGCTTCTTTGCGCAGTACGTACCCAAATTCCGCGCCGGGGCCATCTCGGTCTACTGGGCCATCTTTGCATGGTCGATGATCACAGGGGGCATCACCAGAACCATCCGTCCGCTACGATTCGCTGGCCTCGCACTCTTCGCTTTCGTCTGTCTCAAAATCTTCCTCTCGGATCTTGCCCGACTCGACGCCATCTACCGTATCGTGGCATTTGTGCTACTCGGGGTTGTCCTGCTGGCAGGTGCCTATGTATATCTACGATTTCAGGATCGCTTCATTCAGCATCCAGAACAGGAAGGTGAATGATGCGTGTATCACACAACTGGAGATTGCGGATCATGATCTGGCTGGGGCCCGCTGTTGCCATGGCCGCTTCAACCCAAAGCCCGTTTATGCATGCCATCGACACCGCCCCCCTGCAGCAGGAGGAAATTGTTGCGGTATCGATTTCGCCGTTTATCTGGGACACGGCAACCGACCAGCCGGTTATGTATATCTATAACGACAAAGACCAAACGGTGCCCTACTTACTGCGGCAGGCAACCACATCACGGATCCGTTCAGTCCGGGACCGCGTCGGATCATCCATCGAAAACCTGCAGGCCCATGCCGACGAGCGCATCGAACTGGACATCGCCGTGCACAAGGATGCCCCCGCGCCCCATATTGTAGAGATCGTAACACCCCTGCAAAACTTTGTGCGAGAGGTTACGATTGTCGGCATCGCTGCGGATGGTGCGGAAACGACCCTTGTCGAAGATGCGATCATCTACGATTACACCCGTTTTGCTGATGTCCGTTCCAATACCATTGCCCTTCCCGAAAATACCACCGATCGTCGCTTCCGGCTATTGATACGCAACCCCAAGGATGCGCATCCCGTATTGGAGCGTGTCATCCAGCGCACACTCGTGGAAAATACCGAACAAAGCCGCACCGAACAATTCACAACAACCGAACGCTTTTTCCGGATCGATGCCGTTAACCTATATGCCATCCGCGAAGTCGAAACCCAGAGCAAGGCAAGAGAAATCCCCATCGCAATCAAAAAGTGGTCGGTCGCAGAAGATCCGCGCCGGCAACAGACCATGATTGAGATCGAGACCTACAATACCCCGCTGCACGGAATCAGCATTGCAACCGACGATGCCAATTTTGCCCGGCATGCGTCGATCAGCTATCCACGGAAGGACGCCGGACGCGCGTCCTGGCAGCGCATCGGCCACACGGAACTCGCGCGTATTCGCTTCCGCAACATCACCTCGGAACAGCTCCGTATCTCGTTCCCACAGCGCCAGGAGCACCGGCTCAAACTCGTCTTGGAGAACCATGACACCCCCCCCTTGACCATCACGAATGTCGTGGGGGTCGGCCCCGATTGGCAAGTGCTTTTCCTTGCACAGCCGCAGCAGCAATACCTGCTCTATCATGGTGCCCAGGCGACCCAGGCACCGCGCTACAACACCGCGCCCATTCTGCGTTTACTCGAACGCGGGATACAGCCGCGTGAGATTACACTTGGCGAAGCAAACGCAAACCCTGATTACGCGGTCACTTCTTTCTGGTTGCCGACCATTATGCGTCCGCGTGCTGCCTTCATCCTGGGAATCATCCTTATGACGGCGGCATTAGCCTGGGGCCTCTATCGTGCCGCACGCGGCATACCGCAGGAACAAGCATCATGAAACTTATTGTAATACATGGTTGGGGCGGAACCTATCTCGAAGCTGCCCAACGGCTTCTGGACCTGCTGGATGTCGAATCCTTCTGGTATCGTGGCAACATTCTCGTGCCAGCCAGAAGCGCTACGCTGCTGCGCCATCTGCTCAACGATCCAACCGACGATGCCCATTACCGCTCGCTCTGCAAACTCATCGTCAGCCGCTTTCTCATGAGCCCGCCTATCCCCCGCGATCGCGTGGCACAATTGGATCATTACAGCCGCTTTGCAGAAGACCGCCTGCGTCGCGATTTCCCGCAACTCGGGATTCCGTTTGCCCCCGATGCTCGCAAAGCCCGTGCTTCCCAGTTGGCACGGGAAGCCGAAATCGAACTACAGCCCCTGTTGCAAATCCTTACCGAAATGCGCCAAACGGCCACCGAAGAGCTTGGGGATCGCGATGAAGACACCATTCGGCAGATCCTCAACCAGGCCGCGACCAACCACGGATGTAGCCGTAGCCCGATTCCGCTGCTGGAAGCCCTGCGCGAAATGCATGAAACCGGCGGCGATCTCGACACCGTCGCCAGTGCCGCTCTATACGCAACCGCGCTACGCCAGCAAGCGCGTACGCAAAACAAACCATTCCGGTACGGACACGAATATCGCTTTGTGTTCGTGAACTATCACGAATCCCTGCATGCCCTCAAGGCGCTTGCACCTGCGGAACTCTACCTTGCCGATCTTCCGGTCGCCGCCTTTCCCACTATGGAACAGGATATCAAGGAACTCCACGAAAACGGCATTCATACCGCGCGCTTCGAAGATCATCACCCCTACGACCCCGCTCGCAAGCAGGCACTCCAAACACTCGTTTCCGAGGGCAAACTTGGCTACCTGGGGCTTTCGGGGCCCGAACAAGGTGCCGAACTGCAGGAAGAGGAGCTGAAATGTGCTGCCGACATGGTCTTTGAAAGCTGTATCGAAGGAACCCCCGCAGACCATGCCGCATCCCGACGCTTGCGCGCGGCGGCCCATGGCGAGGACTTTGTCACCAACCGCACCCGACTCGGCATCTTGTTAACCGATCTCATCAAGGGGGGGATCTGCAAAGTCGAACTGGCGCAGATTCTACTGGCGGCCATGGATGAGGACGATGCCATGCCACGCCTGCAACGCCGCGGATGGGCAGACCTGCCAGCCTTGTGGCGCGCCACGCTCGACAGTACCGCCGAGACAATCCTGGAAAATACCGCTCTCCTGCAACTGGAGGATGGCCGGACACGCATCATTTGCGCCAAGGCTGTTCATGCCGAACCCGGCATGCCCAAACTTCCAACAGGCAAGGCCATCGAGTTTCTCTCGCGGCATTTCCCCGATGCGCACTATGCCTTCTACTGTTTCGGGTCGGCGCTGATGGTTGCGCGACGCCTCGATCATGCTGATACCACACTCAATCTTGGCAGTATCATGCCCCGCATTGGAACGTCAACCGATGGTGGCCATGCCGGTGCCGCTGTTTGTAGACCGGATGCCAACGCCAAATTCCCGCACCGACTCCTCGGCCATATCTCCGATGCCAATTTTTTCAGTTTTGCGCGTTACCTCGGATTCCGTTTGACTTCTGCCGGGTATCCCGTTGCAACCATCAGGAACCTCTCACGGCCTGGCAGGGCCCGCTGGACCGGAGGAACCCGTAAACTCATATGGGTTATTGCGGCGTCCTTCCTAGCCGGGCTGGCCCTGCTTGCCTTTGTTCCATCATTCCGCCCAGCCAATATCCGTGCCAGCAATGCAGATTTCCTGCCGCAAATCGATATCGGCGAGGATGCCGAAGTGGCACCTTCCTTGGAGGCATTATGACAGCTTACCGCGTTACCGGTATTGCCGCAGGGCTGGTCGCGGGCATTGTACTCGCCACCTACACGTCAATCACCATCCCCCTTGCCATTCTCCTTTTCCTGCTCGTAGCGGGAACTTTCACAACAGCGGCAGGATGGCGCGCGGACCGTCACTGGATTGAATGGCCACGCTCGATCATCTTTATGGCCGCCTTGGCCGCCGCCCTGCCCCTCGGCTATGGGCGCACCCGCCAAGTCCTTGCGCCTTCCCAACCCACGGCGTTGCGCACGCACTTGATGGAATTTGAAAGCGGGGAACGGGTTACACTGCGCGGTGTCATCGCAACGGAACCGGAATTACGCGGCTGGGGACAGGTGGATGTCACATTACGCGTGCAGCAAATGCGACGGACAAGCGATCCGGAAGACGCCTGGCTGCCTGTCAGCCATGGCAATGTTCTCGTTCGCATTTTTGGATACCGTTCGAATCGTCCCGAAACCATTGAAAGCCTGCACGCACTTGCACTACCTGCGGCCTATGGCAACGAAATCCAAATCCATACCACCTATCAGCCCAGCGAAACACCCCGTAACCCGTATGCGTTCGATTATGCGGCCTTCTTGCGGCAAAATGGAATCGAAACCAGCATGCGCGCCCACATCACACGGGTGGACGTTCTGGCGCAACAAAGAGGAAACCCGCTGACGGCATTGGCATTGCAGGCCAAAACCAGCTTCCTGGAAACCTTCAAGCGCACGATTCGCGCGCCCGCCAGCCGCATTGCGGCAGCCGCGACGCTTGGGACGCGTCGCGCGGTCGAGCGCAGAAACTATCGCGAGATGGACATTGCCGAGATGTTCCGCCATGCCGGTGTCGGTCACGTGTTAGCCGTATCCGGCCTGCACGTCAGCGTAATCGCCGTATTGCTCTTTGCCCTCTTTCGCATGACAGGTGCCTCACCACGTGTGTTTGTTCCACCCTTGATCTTCTTTCTGATCCTTTTCGCCCTGCTCACCGGGGCGCGGCCCTCCAGTGTGCGTGCCGTCGTCATGAACAGTGTCATTCTCTTTACCATTGCATACTTCCGATGCAACCTCCGCACCGCGACCACAATCGGACTCTCGGCTTCCGCATTCGTCATTTTACTTAAAAATCCACTGCTACTCCTGGCACCTAGTTTCCTGCTCTCTTATGGCGCGGTCCTTTCCCTGATTGTGCTGGCACCGCCCTTTGATCGCTTTCTCTGCACCCTGCGCGGATTTTCGGCCATCTTCTTTTTGATCTGGTTCAGTTTGCTCATGGCAATTGCAGGCTGGCACTTGCACTGGTTAATGCCGATCCCCAACATTCTTGCAATGGCTGGCGCACTGTGGCTCTTGACAGTGCTAGGGAGCAAACTCAACCATGCCATCCCACGCATGTGGAATACCGGCTTTGCCCGCATGCCCGCCTTGCTGCGCATGTTCATTGCCGCCCAATTGGCCATCCAAGTCGGCATGATGATCCCGCTCTCGGCCTGGTTCTTTGGACGCTTCCCGGTTGCAGGCATTCTTGTCAATCTCATCGCAATTCCCACCGTGGGCATTCTCGTGCAGCTCGGTATGCTGCTAGGGCTCATTGGAATGATCCCCGTTATCGGAAACACACTGGCCCTGCCTTTCGGTGCCGCCACATCGGTTGTCGGTGAATTCTTTCTGTCGATCGCCTATGCCGGGGCCCGCCTGTTCCCCTTCCCGGCAACACCACGACCATCGGTTATACAGCTCGGAATATACTACAGCATTGTCGGTGCCGTCTTGCTGGCCGAACAAAACCGCCATGTGCTGCTGGATGGGCTCTATCGCATGCTCCAAACACCCCGCAAATACGCGGCATGGTTAACCCAGGCAACCATACTCGGCGCTATCGGACTGACGCTCCTGCCACTCGCCATGCAACCGCATGGACGCCCCAAAGCCACACACATGCAAATTCTGGCCTCCAGTCGCTATCCGCTGATCACAATACAGGGCGGCAACAAAGCCGACCTGATACATGCTGGTGGACGATTCGAAGGTCCGCGCGTTGTCTTTGATCATCTCCGTGCACGAGGGGCCGTAAGACTGGGAAACGTTTACCTGCCCTCCCCCGATCCGCGCGCCGGCATCGAAGGCACAGCCGCATTGGCCCAGATTCTTAGCATTGACCGGGTGCTGCTGCCGGTGCTGCCAGAATCCGGACAATCCTTTGCCGATGCACTCGGCGACGCATATCTCATTCGCACAGCCGCCGAAGGTGTTCCCTGGGCCGTGAACTATAATACCGCCTTTGAGAAACTGACACATGCGCACAACACCATTCGTAATCCCGCCGTCCTGCAAGTGCTCGAACCAGGCGCCATCCAGCAGCAATGGTCGAATGCAACGATGCAGACCTTGCCTGTGTTCGACGGAACCGTTCCGCGCTTTCTGACCAGTGCCCGGACCCCCATTCTGCGCGCAGATCTGCATGGGCTTGTCTGGATTATCATTTCCGACACCTTGCCGGAAGCATTGTCCGTGGCACTTGCAGAAACGGATCGGTGTGACGTCCTGGTTGTTGCAGACATCAGCTCCCGTGCGACGTACTTCCGCTGGGTGCGCGAGGCAACCGAAAGACTGCAACCGGATCTTTTGATTATCGCGGGCGATACCCCCATCGAATGGAACGCCACCCAACGCAATTGGCTGGAGCAACAAGAACAGGCGGGCAGACAAATTCTCCAAATCGCGACGGATGGCGCCATTACAGGCAGCTTCCGTAAAGACGGCTCCACCACCCTCCAAACCTACCGCACAAACAAAAGAATTCCCCTGTCGCCCCGTTTACCGTTCTCGCTTTAGCGTGACCCGTTCAAAATTCTACAATTTCCTGCGGCTTGGCTGCACGAGCAGGAATGCCCAAATCACGGGTCACACGACTTGCCATTGCATCTGCGCCGGAAGGCTCACCATGAATCATAAAAACCTGCTCTGGCGGTGCCTGCTGCCCCTTGAGCCATAGCATCAGCTCGTTCTGATCGGCATGCGCACTCATGCCATTCACTTTTTCAATCCGGGCATTTACAGCCAACATTTCGCCGAATAAGCGCACCTGCGGGGCACCTTCCAGAATCTGACGTCCCAGCGTTCCTACCGCCTGGTAGCCCACAAATAATATGGTGCTCTCCGGACGCTCGAGATTGTTGTTTAAATGATGCTTGATACGCCCCCCGGTACACATCCCGGAACCGGCAATGATAATCGAGGTCCCCGTACGCTTGTTCAACGCTTTGGATTCATCCACTGAACGCGTCAAATGCAGGCCGTCAAAATCGCACGGATGCTCCCCGCGCTCAAGCAACGCCACCGTCTCTTTATCAAACAGCTCAGGGTGCCGCCGGAATACTTCCGTCACCTTGACGGCCATAGGACTATCCACAAAAACGGGTAAAGCAGGAATGCGCCCCGCGCGCAGTAACTCGCCCAACCGGTACAATAATTCCTGTGTGCGCTCGATCGCAAAGCTCGGGATTACGACATTGC
>JBLRXB010000072.1:0-10281 GCA_047920915.1 Kiritimatiellia bacterium | reverse complement strand
GCAAGAAGCCCTCTCCGAATGGGTCGACTTTATCGCCAAAGGATTACCCGATGGCTTTTCGCTCCTCATCACAGCCGAATCGATCGATAAGCGACGCTCTTTTTCCAAAACACTCACCAAAATTGCCACCGTCAAGGAATTCAAACGCGGCGACAAGAATGCCAGTAGCCGCCTGCATATCGTGCAATCCATTTTCGATCAGCACGGCTGCAGTGCCTCCGCGGAAAGCATTGCGTGGCTCTGCGATAAAGTCGGTAGCGATACGCGGCGACTCGTAATGGAAGCCGAAAAACTCTGCCTCTATATCGCACCGGAAAAGAAGATCGACAAAACCGCCATCGACACCATTGTTTCTACCACCACCGAAACCGCCTTCTACGAGCTGGCCAATCGATTTTGTGCCTTTGATCTGGCAGGTGCCGTGCGTACCCTGCACGAGCTCCTTTTCCAGAAACACAGCGTCATGGGGCTGATTTCGCACCTGGAAGGCACCATTCGCGATCTAATCGTATTCCGCGAAGCCATCGATCAGGGCTGGCTGCAAGTACGCGGCGGTCGCCTTTCCTGGCAACCCGTCAACCCGGAAATCGATCAAGCCTTGGCATCCCTCGACAAGGATCCCCGCAAGCTCCCCTTCTTCATCGCCGGCCGCCTCGCCGAGGGCGCCGAACGATTCACCCGCAAACGCCTCGATCACTGCCTCCGCCAGATTGTCGCCGCCCACGAGAAAATCGTGTCCTCCCGCGTGCCCCCCGAACTCATTCTCGAAATGCTCCTCGTGCGCATGCTCGGCAAAACCAAACGCGCCGCGCACTGACACACACGCAAGGACGCCAGCATGATCCTGCACGAGCGCATGCGCACCGCGATCTTCCCGTATTTGCTCCTCAAGCGCGGGCACAAAGGCCGCCTCGCACCACCCCAACCCACCGAAACTCACCTCTGCCCGCGCAGAAGCAAAACAGCACACATGCCACAATACCGCTGCACGGCCGGCCACTAATCATGGATTATTCTTGATCCGTGCGCGCAGCGCGCAAGAGCAGGATCTGTTCACGCTGGCCAGTGGGCAGGAACATGCCCGATACATAGGGATAGCCCTCTGGAACAACCGCATCGAATCGCATACGCTGCCAGACAGGATCCACCACCCTACCCGATTCTGTCCCGGCCAGATAGATCGCACCAACGGTTTCGCCATATCGCAGAACATCTTCTGCCAAGTTGGGCCACAACAAGGAAACCTGCCCCCCGTACCAAGCCGTTGCCCAGGGTATGTCGGTTACCAGAACCTGCTCCGGTTGCACCCAGTGCCCGACATACGCTTGCAGGGAACCGTGATACGGCGGATAAGGCCGTTCAGCTCCTCGCTGCAACAAACGTGTGCCCGACGGCAACAAACAAAGCACAACGAAAAGTCCTGTCAATATCGGTTTGGCGGAAGGATCAAAAAACTCTTCTTTTTCCAGCAACGCGCAAAATGCCTGCACACCGAACAGAACCATGAACGGGAATACGATCGCCCACACCCCATGCGAGGCTCCGGGAATCATCGGAAATACCGGCGACAACACAAACAAAACCACAACGATCCATTTCAGATATCGATTCCAATGGTGCTCATCGGACTGGAACAGACTCACAAGAAAAAACACCAGTACAAACCCCGCCGCCAGCAGCGATCGTCCATCCAGCAACATCGCACAGCGCTGCGCCAATCCCTCCCGAATGCCCAGGGCGACTTGCCAGTTTCGTAAAACAGGCTCAGGGTCGCGCAACAGAGTGTCAGCCGGAAATGCCGTTGTTTCCAGAAGCGCGCCATACGGATACGCCATCACGCCCCACCAACCATACGCCCGCTGAGACAACACCCATGGCAGAAGCACAGCCAGGACCATGACCGAATAAAGACCGACCCACAACCAACGGTGCCGTTGCAAATTCACCCCAAGGAACACAACGATTCCCAATGCCAGCAAAATAGCACGGTAGTCCGTCAGCACAACCAACCCACCTGTGATCCCTGCACAAACCGTATACAGCAAAACCATCCACTGGCGGTTGGGGGCAAGACTACTGGCAACGGCCTTCCATGCCAGCAGACCAAGCAAGGCCGCAAGCACCATAGCCAAGGGCATTGCACCGGTTTCCAACACAAGCTGCAGCGATAATGGCGAAACCAGAAATACCGCCGCCGACAAACGGGCAACCCGTTCATCATATAAATGCCGCGCCAAGCTCCAGATCGCCCAAGCAGTCAATAGCAGCAGCAAAATACTCAATGGCACCATGACGCGCACCTCGGCATCCATCAACCCCGACAACGAAAACGCATAGGCCGGACGCACCAGCCGATACGCGCCCGCCAACACATACGGGTAAAACGGCGCATGCCATAAAACAGGGATTGGGCCTGTAGTGGCCTCTTCTGACATCCCGATCATCCAAAGATCAAAGGGGCGCACCACATGCGTTACAAAACCCCGACCGCTCGCCAGATTACGGGCAACAGCGGCCTGCTCCATAACCGCTGGCGAACGCAACCCTTCGAATTGAAAAAAAGCCCACAGTGCCAACGCGCACAGACTCAGAATCGCGATGGCAATGACTTGCATGCCGCCCTGCACCCGGAAACGGCGGCGGCCGACACTGGCATCATAGTCGTCTTCATATGTTGGCATCTGTTGCTCCTTCCACATCCGCATCCCCATTCATTGACGCCCCCTGCGCCCCCGCGTACTGCCGTAATTTTCGGTGCAAGGTACGTCGGCTGATCCCCAGCACTTCGGCCGCCTTGGTGCGATTGCCACCATGCTGTTCCAGCGCTTCCAGAATCATCGCCTTCTCGGTGTCGGCCAATTGCCCCACACCCGGTGCCCCGGCAACAGCACGCACGCTCCGCACGGCCCCACTGGATCCATCCGCGCCTCGAACCGCCTGCCGGATGTTGGCAGGTATGTCGCGCACACCTAACCGATCTGCACGCGATAGCACCACCATCTTCTCGATCGTATTACGCAACTCGCGGATATTGCCGGGCCAACGATACCCCGCCAGCAACTCGATCGCCTCTGAAGATATGCCCGCAATGCTTTTGCCATTGCGCCCCGCAAACTCGGTAATGAAATGCGAACACAACAAGGGCAGATCATCCAACCGATCCCGCAAAGGCGGCATCGTGATGGTCACAACATCCAGACGGAAAAACAAATCCTCCCGGAAACGCCCTTCATCAACCCATGCCCGCAAATCCCGGTTCGTAGCCGCCACTAAACGAATATCCACATCCACAACTTCACTGCCGCCTACCCGCTCAAAACAACGCTCCTCGAGCACCCGCAACAACTTCACCTGCACCGAAGGATCAATCTCGGAAATTTCATCCAGAAATAACGTGCCCCCATCGGCAGATTCAAAGCGCCCCTTGCGGCGCGCCACAGCACCCGTAAAGGCACCCTTCTCGTGACCAAATAACTCACTTTCGAGCAAGCTGTCCGATAGGGCCGCACAATGCACCGCCACAAAAGGCCCCTTGGATCGGGTGCTCAAACGATGCACAGCATGCGCCACCAGCTCCTTGCCTGTCCCACTCTCGCCCTGTATCAAAACCGTCGCCTGCGAAGGAGCCGCCTGACGAATGATAGCAAAAAGATCCTGCATGACGGGCGAAGCACCAATGATACTCTCTAAACCGTACTTGTTATCCAACTCCTCACGCAGCTTGCGATTCTCACTTTCAACATCCCGCGATCGCAGCGCCCGCTGCAACAGCAAATCCAAATGATCCAGATTGACCGGCTTCATCAAAAAATCGTAGGCCCCCGCTTTCATTGCCTCTACAGCCACCTCTACATTGCCATAGGCCGTCAGCAAGATCGATACGAGCTCCGGATGATGCGCGCGCGCACGCTGCAACAACGTAACCCCATCCATCCCGGGCATGCGAACATCACTCACCAGTATGTCAATGTCCGTTGCATGCAAAATCTGCAGCGCGCGATCCCCGCTCTCCGCCAGCATGACATCATACCCGCGCCGCAAGGCACGCTGTAAACCATCCCGCGTGTTGCGATCATCATCCACAATCAAAATGCGCGGCTTTCGCTCCGTATCCATAGCACATATTCTCCTATTGCAACGTTGACCGTCCCGCTATCAATCCGGAACAGCATCAAGACGACTTTTCCTTGGGGGCCGGCAAACGCATCCGCCGCCCCGCATAAGGCAAGTAAACCGAAATTTGCGTCCCGACTTCCGGCTTACTCATGATCTCGATATGTCCGCCATGATCCTGCACAATCCGCTGCACAATCATCAAACCAAGACCGGATCCCGTCGACTTGGTCGTGTGATACGGCTCAAACACCCGCCCTAACTCCTCCGGATCAATCCCCACACCGGAATCGCGAAACGCAATACAGAAAAATTCACGATCATGACTGATCTCAATCCGTAACATGCCCCCATCTGGCATCGCCTGAAACGCATTTTTGACCACATTGAAGAAAACCTGTTTGATCTGTGAGGCATCCACATATACCTCCGGCAACCCGCTCGGCGCCGATATCTCGATATGAATATCGCGATTCCGAACCTCATGCCGCAACAACGTCAGGCTCTCTTCCAGTAAACGCTCAATCCGCACCGCCTCCAGTTTCGGTTGCGTCGGACGAATCGCACGCAGAAACTGCGTGATGATCAAATCCAATCGCGACACCTCTGATCGCGCAATCTCCACCAACTCATGCAAATTCGTCATTTCCGTGCACAACGTTTGTAACATCTCAACGCGTTGCTCCGGATGCTCCGCAGCTTCCCGCAAGACACGAATATCCCGATCCATTAATTGCAAATGGATGTTCAGTGCATTCAAGGGATTGCCAATCTCATGCGCAACGCCCGCCGCCAACAGTTGCACGGCATGCATCCGCTCCGATTGCAGCACCGAAGCCTCCTGTAATCGATCTTTCGTGATGTCGCGCAAAATTACCACGGCCCCACTGTCATGCGTGTCTTCCGCCGTCAAGGGCACCACATAAAAATTCACCATGCGATGCTCCGGACGATGCAACTCGATTTCTCTTGTGATCAAGCGCGACCATTCCTCCGAACGCGGATCCAGAATGTGATCCCAATCCAGTTCGTCCACAAAACGCGTGACCGGTTTCCCCACGGCATGATCTGGCTGAAATCCCAACATCTGACCCGCCGATCGATTCGCATAGCTTAACCGGCCCATCGCATCCACCACTAGCACACCTTCCTGAATCGCTTGAAAAATCATCTCCAGCAAACCGCGCTCGCGCGCCAAATGCACAAAATGCGTCTGCAAACTCTCTGGATCCACACGATCAATTCGATCGATCAATTTATCGAGAAATACCGATTTCATAATGGAAAATACTGCTACAACAGATCTACAACAATGTCAAGATGTCACACCATCCCCACCGGCATGGTGCGCCATATTGCCCCTATTCTATTGGACCTGAACGGCGCGTAGCGCATCATAGAGCACCTCAACCCGACGCCGCTCCAACACCCCCGGCTTTGCCGTTTCTACATTTGCACTGCCAGCCGCCAATCCAAACCCAAAAGCCTCCACCAAAGACCGCCCTTCAAGTAATCCGGCAATCATTCCCGCATTCACAGAATCCCCACTGCCCAGTGGACTGACAACCGCAACCGTGGGAATCGCAAACCGCCATACTGCATCCGGGGTTACAAGATAAGCATCCCCTGCTCCTTGCGTAATCCCCACCACGCCAGCCCCGGCAACAAGGAGCCGTCGCGACATGTCGATGAGCACTCGTGGATCGCTGGCATCCCCACCGAACGTAGCACCCAGCTCGTCCGCATTGATTTTAACCACATCCGGCCTGGCACGCACACAATCCAACAACATAGGCCCCGAGGTATCCAGTAACACCGGCCCCTTTGCCGCTTGCATAACATCCAGATAAAAGCTCCGGGAAGCATGCGCCGGCATCGTGCCTGCCAGAATCACAGCCGCATCACCCATCTTCTCCAAACACCGACAACAATACCGCGATAAAGCCCCCCAATCCTCGTCCGGAAGCACTGGCCCTTCCTCCACCAGTTCAGTAAAGGGGGCTCCATCTTCCGGCAAGATCGTCTGACATATCCGCACTGCTGCCGCCACCCGCCAAAAGCCGCTGTAATCCAAGCCTTGCTGCTGCAACAGCCTTTCAATCTCGTCTCCCGAACTGCCTCCTGAAAATCCCGACAACACAGGCCGGAGCCCTAATCGCTTGGCCACACGCGCTGCATTCACCGCCTTCCCGGCTACATCCAAATCCACCCGGCCACATCGGTTCACCCGGCCGGGGAAAAATTTCGCCAAATAAAGCGTCCGCTGCAACGCCGGATACGCCCCCGCACACAATACCTGATATTTTCGCATACCAAACCTCGTATCAACAAGCCCAAGCACCCCGTCTAACACCCATACACCATACCCACGCCATATGTAGCCCAACCGGCAAGTTGTCCCGAGACCATAATGCGAATTGCCGCTGCCCTGCGCCTTGGATTGCATTATCGGCACGAATCCCGTAGGATGTCAAAATGCAATCACAAAAAAACAGTTTTGCGCAAATCCCCATGCAATGGGTGGGGCCCATCCGGATGCACTTCCAGGGTGCCACGGAAGAATTCCATATTCCGCTGGCGACCTATGAATCGCCCCTCTGGCCCTCCACGGCCCGCGGCGCACGCATTTCCCGCCTGACAGACGGCATCCATGTTACGGTGGCCGATGAATGCATGACGAGATCCATTCTCCTCGAAGCACCCAACGCACCAGACGCGGTCAACATCCTCCAGCAAATTCTAGCCCGCCCCGCCTTGGTAGAGGAAACCGTAAACAGCACCACCCGTTTTGGAAAATTCCGATCGGTCACCGGACAGGTTACCGGCAACCTGCTATATCTGCGCATCGACATGCAGACCGGCGACGCATCCGGACACAACATGGTAACAACGGCCGCTGAAGCCGCCTTGCATGCACTCTTGCAAACATTTCCGCAACTCAAGTATGGCTCCCTTTCCGCCAACACCTGTACCGACAAAAAGAACAGTGCCATCAATGGCGTGCTGGGACGCGGACGCTATACCATCGCCGAAATGGTTATCCCTTCCGAAATCTGCCAGAAACAACTACGTACCTCTCCGGCAACGATTGCCCAACTCAACCAGCGCAAGAACTGGATCGGATCCATGCTGGCAGGCAGCGTACGCTCGGCCAATGCGCATGTCGCCAATATCCTGCTCGCAGCATATCTTGCCACCGGACAAGATGCCGCCAACATCGTCGAAGGCTCGCAGGCCTTCACCCTCGCCGAAGCCGACGAACACGGCTTGCGCTTCTCGCTAACCGTACCAAACCTGATTGTCGGAACCGTTGGCAACGGCAAAAACCTGCCTTTCGTCGAAGAGAATCTCGCGCGTCTCGGTTGCCGGGAAAACCGCCCCACCGGCGAAAACGCCCGGCGACTCGCCGCCATGATTGCGGCTGCAACGCTCTGTAGCGAACTATCCCTGCTGGGGGCCCTGACGCACCCGGAGGAATTGATGCGCTCCCACCGTAAGCTGGAGCGTAAACGATCATGACACAAGGCATCCACGCCCGAAAACAGGAACACGTCGACATTGCCAGGCATTCCAAAGATGCCGACCGGCGTAAATATTATTTCGACAGCATCCGCCTCATGCATCGCGCCTTACCGGATATGGATCTGGCAGACATCGACACCAGCACCACGCTTACAGGAAAAACACTCACATTCCCGCTCCTGATCTCTTCAATGACCGGCGGGGCTGGTAACGCACTGGCAGCCATCAACCGAAACCTCGCCATCGCCGCCAATGAGGTCGGCGTAGCTCTCGCAATCGGCTCCATGCGCATCCTGATCGAAGATCCCGCAACTCGACATGCCTTCTGCCTGCGCGAATTTGCACCGGATATCCCTCTTTGTGGCAACATTGGCGCGGTACAACTCAACTACGGGATCACCCCGGCAGCGATAGCCAGACTCGCCGAACAAACGCAGATCGATGCCCTATGCCTGCACTTCAACCCGCTGCAGGAAGCTACCCAACCCGAGGGACAAACCAATTTCGCCGGCCTGATCCCCAAAATACGCGAACTCGTCGCAACACTCCCGATCCCGGTCATTGCCAAGGAAGTCGGAGCCGGGGTCAGCCCGGCCGATGCACGTATGCTGATTGATGCGGGTGTCCAGTATATCGAAGTGGCTGGCAGCGGCGGCACGTCATGGAGCCGAATCGAATACGAACGGGACCCCGATCCCGACAACCCCGGCCAATGCTTCCAGGACTGGGGCATTCCCACGCCAGACGCATTGCGACTTCTACATCCCTTCCGGGATCGCATTACACTGATTGCCTCGGGCGGCGTACGTACCGGAATCGACATGGCCAAAGCCCTGATTCTGGGAGCATCACTCTGTGGCGTCGCACGCCCCTTCCTGGATCCAGCCTGCATTTCTGCCGCGGCGGTCGTGACGCACATCCGTGCCCTGCACCGCCAATTTCGCACGGCCATGCTCCTGCTTGGCACACCAGATCTGCACGCGCTTATCGATAACCGCAACCTGTTACTTGACTACGCAAACCCGTCCTGAAAGGAATACAACCGTGCCCGCAGGAATTGAACGTATCAGCTTTTACACGCCGCACTATATGCTCCCCCTTCAAGACCTCGCCGCCGCCAGAGGCGCCGACTACGATAAATACCGTGTCGGCATCGGACAGGAAATCATGGCTGTGGCTCCGCCGGACGAAGATATCGTCACCATGGCAGCATCCGCCGCATTGCCACTCGCCCGTTTTTTCCCGACGGTGGAAATGGTGCTGTTCGCAACCGAAAGCGGCATTGATCAATCCAAGGCCGCCGGCATGTTTGTGCATGGCTTGCTAGGACTGCCGCATCGCTGCCGTGTCATCGAATTCAAACAGGCCTGCTACAGCGCAACTCTCGCCTTGCGATTCGCCGTCCAGACCGTTAACGCCAACCCGAAGGCACGCGTCCTCGTGCTCGCATCCGATATCGCCCGCTACGAACTCGGCAGCCCCGCCGAGCCAACCCAGGGTGCCGGCGCCGTTGCCATGCTCATCTCCGCCAACCCCGACATCCTCACACTCGACCCCGAATCCGGTCTGCATGCCGAAGATGTCATGGACTTCTGGCGTCCGAATTACCGGGAAGAAGCCGTCGTCGAAGGCAAAACGTCCACCCGCGTGTATTTGCACGCCTTGCAAAAAACCTGGGAGCACTACCACGCGCAAACCGGCCGCATGCTGGCCGATTTTGACTACTGCTGCTTTCACACACCTTTCACAAATATGGCCGCAAAAGCCTATCAAACCCTTTGCAAGCAACAACCTGACCACCATCAGAATACCAACGAGGATTTCGAACGGAAAGTGGCCCCATCCTTGTTCTATAATCGCATAACAGGAAATACCTACAGCGCATCCCTATACGAATGTCTCGCGTGCTTGCTCGACCAGTCCTCCCAAGATCTTGCCAACGCAAAAATCAGCTTCTATTCCTATGGGTCGGGTTGCACTGCAGAATTCTTTAGCGGCAAGGTCACACCAGGCTATCAGGCGCATCTGCAGACCGCACAACACCGGGCACTGCTCGAAGCGCGCACCCCGCTAACCGTGCGGCAGTACGAAGATGTATTCAAGCTGGCTTTGCCACGCGATGGATGGAACCACCGCTTTGGCCAATATAGCACGGGCGCATTCCGCTTCGCCGGAGTCAATGGCCACAAGCGCATCTACGAGCAAACACGATAAAGAAACTAACTTTGCCTCGCACCTTGCCAAATCAACGAAGTGCGAGACAAGGCAGATCTCAACACGAATACACGCATGCGATAACATTCTCAAAATGCCACCTCGACCGGCCAACAACCCAACGCCCCCCCTGGAGGGGCGAGCTCCGTCTCGACCAGCCCGTAGAAAGCACATAACCAGCCCATAAAAAGCCCCTTGGTCTACCTATGGCCACCCCATGCACACCCAACGCCCCGGACGAGACAGAGCTCGTCCCTCCAAAAAAGATGCCACAAAAGCCCACCCCCACCTGGAGGGGCGAGCTCCGTCTCGACCGGCGCGTAGAAAGCGCATAACCAGCCCATAAAAAGCCCTATCCCAAGTTTCTTTTTAATCGCCGTAAATCGTTGATCATCAACGGGGGCTCTTCCGGTGGCACTACAAGATCGCTAC
>JBLRXB010000071.1:0-10282 GCA_047920915.1 Kiritimatiellia bacterium | reverse complement strand
CATCCGCCCTTGCCTGATGACCTCCGCCACCACCCTGCTGGCTTTGCTGCCCGTGCTCACCTCCACCGGGCGCGGGGCCGAGCTCCTCCTGCCCATGACCCTACCCGTTGTCGGCGGCATGACCCTCGCTATCATCACCTGGTTCACTGTCCCCGCCCTCGCCTGCGCCATCGCCGAACGCAAACGCCTGGGATCGCCACGCTCCAGCGGGGCCCACGGGAACGAAAATGAATCAGAAACTAAATGACCCAAAACGCTACGATCGCGACCAAACCCTGCCAGGCTGGTGCCTGGCGATCCCCGGCAACATCCAGAAGTTGGCCAAGTCCCCAAAAAATAAGGCCCCTCAGATTGTGTGTCCCCTTTCGCCCCAAAAAATAAGGCCCCTCAGATTGTGTGTCCCCTTTCGCCCCCTACCTACCCATTCCACCACGGCTTTCGCAATTCAGAATTGACGCTAGCAACTCTTCTGCCGATGATGCACGTATGAGCAAAACCCTTTCTTCTACCTATAAGCCCAAGTATCTTGGGCATGCATCGCGCAAGGCAATCGCGACTGTGGACTGCATTCCATGGCAGGGCGGTCCCGTTTCCGTATGCCTGGAGTGTAGTGAGTTCACATCGCTGTGCCCCATTACCGGACAGCCGGACTTCGGCGAGATCATCGTGCGCTACGAACCCCGCGATTTCATTGTCGAAACAAAATCCATGAAACTTTTTCTGATGGGCTATCGCGATCGAGGAGTCTTTAATGAAGCGCTGGTTGCAGAAATGGCAGATGCGTTGTATCGCCAGATCAAACCGCATCATATTGAAGTCACCGGTCGTTTTCACTCCAGAGGCGGCATAGCAATCACAGTAACGGCACAACGCCCTAACGGAGAGTCCCATGGAGCGGGCGGAGACCAGTAAAGACAAGTCGATGGTCGTCCTGCTCAGCGGGGGGATTGATTCCGTGACCCTGCTGCGTTCCGTTCACAGGACCCATGCGGTACGAATGGCATTGAGTTTTGATTACGGTGCCCGGCACAATCATTGCGAACTACCGTGTGCCGCCTGGCAAGCGGCACAAATCGGCGTGACGCACATGACGGTACCGCTACAAGATGCTTTCAGCAACATGCGCTCGGCATTACTTTCCGGTGGCGACCCTATCCCCGACGGACATTATGCCGAGGCGACTATGCAACAGACTGTTGTACCCTTCCGCAATGGCATCTTGCTGAGCATTGCCGCCGGCATTGCCGAAAGCATTGGTGCCCAGGCCCTGGCCATCGCGGCCCATGCCGGTGATCATGCGATATACCCCGACTGCCGTCCGCCATTTATCGAGGCAATGCGCTGCGCGATCGAGTGCGGAACGTACGCCGGGATCACGATTCTTTGCCCATTTCAGTCCGAGACAAAGGCAGATATCGTCCGGCATGGACATGCGCTGGGCGTCGATTTTTCCCAGACCTGGTCCTGCTACAAGGGCGGCGAGCGCCACTGCGGAACCTGCGGAACCTGCGTCGAGCGCCGCGAGGCATTCCTCCTTGCCGGCGTGAATGATCCCACGGCATATATCAACGCGCCCCCCCTGCCCCATGCGCCGTGACAAGGAGCCTTCCGAATGAACACACTACCCGTCTGCGAGACATTTTGCTCCATCCAGGGAGAAGGAATCTACACGGGTGTAGCATCGTTCTTTATCCGTTTGTCGGGATGCAACTTGCACTGCACATGGTGCGATACGCCCTATGCATCGCGCCCGGATACACCGGCCACCATGATGTCAGGCGAAATGCTGTTCACTGCTGCGAGACAGTTTCCAGCTGTGTCCCACGTGGTGATTACCGGGGGCGAACCGATGCTGCATCAAGACCTCGCCAACCTGACAGGGAAGCTGGTGGCAGAAAACCGCCATGTCACCATCGAAACCAACGGAACCTGCCCTCCCGAGGGCATTCGTTGTTCGATGGCATCGTTAAGCCCGAAACTGCCCGGAACCCAGCCTGATGGCCACAATGCGATCAACATCGAATGCCTGGATGCCTGGTGCCATAACTATGTGTGCCAACTGAAATTTGTGGTGGGATCCGACGCGGATATCGCCGCCGTGCAAGCGATTCTCTCCCAACTGCCGAACCCCCCGCCACCCGAACACATTTTCCTGATGCCACAGGCGGGGACAGAAGCCGAACAGCGCGCGCGCGCACCATGGTTGGTCTCGGCCTGCCGTGAAACGGGTATGCGCTATGGACACCGACTGCAATTAACGCTATTCAAAAACAAGAGAGGAACCTGATCATGTCTTATCGTATCTGCAAAACCTTTGAAGTGGAAAGTGGCCATATCCTATCAAAACATCCCGGACGCTGCCGCTATCCACACGGGCACACCCGTCGCGTCGAAATTGTTCTGGAAGCCGAGAAACTGGATGAAAATGGGATGGTGTGCGATTTCGGCGCGCTCAAAGAAAGCATCATGCCACTGATCGATGCGCTCGACCACAGTATCTGTATGAATACCGCCGATCCGATGTTTCCCGTCATGCGTGAGGCCTATGGCGAACAGGTGCTCGCGTTTGAAAATCAGGACCCGACAAGCGAAGTGCTCGTCCGCTATCTCTACGACCAGATTCACGATCGTCTCACACAGCATGTCCAATGTACCAATCCCCGTTTTCCAATCAGCCCTGCCGTTCGACTACACGCTGTGCGCATCTGGGAAACCAGCACCAGTTGGGCAGAATACAGCGAATAACAACGCCTGCGCGACATACCCTACATCTCACGATCTCTCGTGTCTCAAGATTCCGGCAATGCGCCTCTCCGATCACCCTGACATTCTTCACCTCCACGATCTTTAGCGCTGGCAACGGGAGTTTCTGATTGCATTACCAGCTTCCCTTTGCAATATTCGCCTTTCACATTGATATGGGAGTGCTCCCGGCGGGGGGCTGAGACCTGGACACGATCCGTCCTCGATCCTTTGAACCTGATGCGTGTAACACCGCCGTAGGGACTATCAAACACAAATGAAGTTTTTCATTCGTCTTGATTTTTTCAGCGGGCGTTCGTCGCATCGCCGAGACTGTGCCTTATGAATGATAAACCTGCCGATCCGACGCCTACGCCACATCCCTTATTTCCCGGATCTACCCGGATCTATGTCACGGGGTCCCGCCCGGACATTCGCGTTCCGATGCGTGCGATTCAACTCGCCCCCACCCGTCTTCCGGATGGCTCCACGGTACCGAACGCGCCCGTACGGGTCTATGACACGTCCGGCCCCTTCGGTGATCCAAACTTTCACGGTGATCCAGCCCTGGGGCTTCCGCGGATTCGCGAGGCCTGGATTCAGGAGCGCGGAGGCCTTGCGGACTGCGCGAAACCTCCGAGCCGGCCCGCCAACGAGAGTTGCCCGGAGGACATCGCCAACGCGCCGCGTCCACGGCGTGCGCGACCGGGGCGCCCCATAACCCAGCTGCACTATGCTCGGCAAGGCATCATCACCCCGGAAATGGAATTTGTCGCCATTCGCGAGAATCTCAGGCTGCAAGCCGAATGCGAGACACAGGAGACTGACGCGCAAACCGCGCGCAATGCACTGGCATTCCAGCATCCGGGGCAATCCTTTGGTGCTACCATCCCGAAACGGATCACTCCGGAGTTCGTGTGCGCAGAGGTTGCTCGCGGACGTGCCATCATTCCGGCCAACATCAACCACCCGGAATTGGAACCAATGATTATTGGACGCAATTTCCTTGTTAAAATCAACACGAACATCGGCAACTCCGCCGTGGCATCCTCAATCGAGGAAGAGGTTGAGAAGATGCGCTGGTCGGTCAAGTGGGGCGGCGACACGCTGATGGATCTCTCTACCGGCAGTTATATTCGTCAGACACGGGAGTGGATCCTGCGCAACTGTCCGGTGCCAGTCGGCACGGTGCCAATCTACGAGGCACTCGAAAAGGTCAATGGCTGCGTCGAAGCACTCGACTGGGAGATCTTTCGCGATACACTGATCGAACAGGCCGAACAGGGCGTGGACTACTTCACGATTCATGCTGCCGTCCGGCGCGAATTCATCCCGATGACGGCACAACGAATGACCGGCATCGTCAGCCGCGGCGGCTCGATCATGGCGAAGTGGTGCCTCGCACACCAGCAGGAAAGTTTTCTTTACACGCACTGGGAAGACATTTGCGCGATCATGGCGTCCTATGATGTAGCCTGCTCGATCGGCGATGGCCTGCGCCCCGGTTCGATTGCGGATGCCAACGACGAAGCGCAATTCGCGGAACTCAAGGCCCAGGGCGGCCTGACACGGCGTGCCTGGGAACACGGCGTGCAAGTAATGAACGAGGGCCCGGGGCATGTGCCCATGCACATGATCAAGGAGAACATGGATCGGCAGCTTGAATGGTGCCATGAAGCGCCGTTCTATACGCTCGGTCCTCTCACGACCGATATCGCGCCCGGTTATGACCATATTGTCAGCGGCATCGGCGCCGCCATCATCGGCTGGTACGGCACCGCAATGTTATGTTATGTGACGCGTAAAGAGCATCTGGCACTACCGAACCGGGATGACGTGCGCGAGGGGGTTATCACATACAAGATCGCGGCACATGCCGCCGATCTCGCAAAAGGACACCCGGCCGCACAGCACCGCGACAATGCGATTTCCAAGGCACGGTTCGAGTTCCGTTGGGACGATCAGTTCAACCTTGGCTTCGATCCCGAACAGGCCCGCGCGTATCACGATGCGGCCATGCCACCGGAAGCGGCGGGCACGGAACGCTACTGTTCCATGTGCGGTCCGAATTTCTGTGCCATGAAAATCACGGGGGACATACGTTGCCAAACCGCCGAGAAGGAGCGTCATGCAACTGACGATAAACGATAAAAAATACGAAACGGCAGACGGGGCACATCTGGATACACTGCTGGCAGAACTTGATCTGGCCGCGCGCCGTGGCCTGGCGATAGCTGTAAATGGTGTGGTCGTCCCAGCAGCAAACTGGGCACAGTACGTGTTACACGACGCCGACGCCATTCTGGTGATCCAGGCTACGCAGGGGGGCTGACGATGGATATTCTGGCCATCTCACCGCCCGACACCTATCCGACGGAGACGCAATGGATCGTGCGCCTGCTCGATGCCGGGCTGACGCGCTATCACCTGCGCAAGCCCGCTTGGTCGATTGCGACACTCGATGCTTTCCTGTACACGCTTCCGCCGGCCTGCCGCGCCCGGGTGGTTCTGCATCAACATCACGAACTGGTGCAGACATATGCACTGGGCGGCCGGCACGTTAAGGACCATGATTCCACCTGCCAGATGCCACCCCCAAACCTTGCATCCGGAGCTACCCGAAAACAGGTCGTCAGTCGTGCCCTGCATCGTATCACCGCTCTGGATGTGGATACGCACGGATGGGATGCCGCTTTGCTCAGCCCGATCTTTCCGTCGTTCACAAAGCCGGCCAATCAGCCCGACTGGACGGAGACCGAACTCGTGCAATGTCTCAAGCAACACCAGGGTGCCAAGCTGTATGCGCTTGGCGGAATCGACGCCTCCCGTTCCGTGCGCTGTCGCGAATGGGGATTCGATGGTGTCGCGCTTCATGGGGCGCTCTGGCAGGCTGCAAATCCGCTCGCTGTACTGAAAGCAACACGGGAGATTCTTCGATGAATATGCCCAACTTGCAGTGCCTGACGCTCGATGACATCTCGCTTTCCCACGAGGAGCAGGTGCGGGCGCTCTGTGCCGCTGGAGCACGATCCATCCAATTACGGATGAAACAGGCTCCCGATAACGAGGTCGCCGATGTGGTGGCCGCCTGCCTGCCCGTTTGCCGGGCGGCACATTGCACCCTGATCGTGAATGATCGCGTGAATGTCGCCCTAGGCACAGGGGCAGATGGCGTGCATCTGGGAAGATTGGACATGGCATGGACCGATGTTGCTGCACGGGCCGCCGGGCGGTTGCGCATCGGCGGTACCGTCAACAACGTGGCCGACGCCGTTGCTGCCGTCGAAGCCGGCGTGCTGGATTACGTCGGCGTCGGGCCATTTCGCATGACCCCGACCAAGCAAAATCTTGCCCCTGTTCTGACTCCCGAAGACTGGCGGGCCATTCTCGAGATTCTCGGTTCCCTCCCCGCCTATGCCATTGGCGGCATCCTACCTGCCGATATCCCAGCCATACGGGCACGCGGCCTGCGCGGTGCTGCCGTGTGCGCGCGGCTCTACCAAGGCGGCGCGATCGCGCAAAACTATCAACTATTTATGAATGCCTGGCAAGGTTGTGCAGGCCAATGAAAGGAAAACAGCATGCAGCCGTCCCCCCTTCGAATCGCGGATAAGACATTTCAGTCACGCCTTTTCACCGGCACCGGCAAATATGCGGGCGGGGCGATGATGCGGGCCAGCCTCGAGGCCAGCGGCAGCGAACTCGTTACCATGGCGATGCGCCGTGTGCGCCACGATGGTGCCGAAGACGACATAATGGCGTTCCTCGAAAGGTCGCGCTTTGCGCTGCTGCCCAATACATCTGGCGTGCGCGACGCCAAGGAAGCCATTTTCGCGGCCGAGCTGGCACGCGAGGCGTTGGAGACGAACTGGCTGAAGCTGGAAATTCACCCCGATCCGCGCTATCTGATGCCCGATCCTATCGAGACACTCAAAGCGGCCGAGGCACTGGTGAAGGCCGGATTCATTGTGTTGCCCTACATTCATGCGGACCCCGTGTTGTGCAAACGCCTCGAAGAAGTAGGTGTGGCGGCGGTCATGCCGCTGGGCGCACCGATCGGCAGCAACCAAGGTCTGGAAACGCGCCGCTTCCTTGAAATCATCCTTGCACAGTCAACCGTTCCCGTCGTAATCGATGCCGGCCTCGGCGTGCCTTCGCATGCGGCAGCCGCGATGGAAATGGGCGCCGACGCCGTGCTCGTGAACACGGCCTTAGCCACAGCGGCGGATCCGGTGGCAATGGCCATCGCTTTCCGCAAGGCAGTCGAGGCTGGCCGTATCGCTTTTGAGGCCGGACAAGGCGCGCGTTCCGATGCGGCAGTCGCCACCTCGCCGCTAACCGCTTTTCTGGAGTCTTGAACGATGACGTTTCTGGATGTACACAAGACGCGATCCTGGGCGGAATGCGCCGCCGCGATCCATGCCAAAACGCGGCGTGATGTCGAACGGGCACTGACCCGCCCGCGTGGCAAGGTCTCACTCGACGACTTCCAGGCGCTCGTTTCACCCGCTGCCGCACCATATCTGGAAACCATGGCACAACTATCGCATGCCGGCACCGTCGAGCGCTTCGGCTTTACGCAGCAGATCTATGCGCCCGTATACCTCTCTAATGTCTGTCGAAATTATTGTGCATATTGCGGATTCAATGCGGCAAACCGGATTCCGCGCCGCACGTTGAACACAGAGGAAATGGTTCAGGAGTTTAGGGCGGTCAAGTCTCTCGGGATTGATCACGTGCTACTTGTCACCGGCGAGGGCGATTCCGAAGCCAGTGTCCCGTACCTTCAAACTGCCATCCGGATTGCACGCAAACAGTTTTCCAGTATAGCCATGGAGGTACAACCGCTAGAACAAGCTGACTACGAGCCCCTGATCGAGGCCGGACTCAGCAGCGTGATGATCTATCAGGAAACCTACAACCGCGCAGCCTATGCGCAATATCATGTACACGGGCCCAAGCGCGATTTTGCATACCGCCTGCAAACGCCCGACCGTCTCGGAAAGGCAGGGATCAAAAAAATCGGTTTGGGTGCGCTATATGGCCTGGAAGACTGGCGTACGGATGGTTTTCATGTCGCCGCGCATCTGCGCTACATGGAACAAACCTACTGGAAGACACACTACAGCCTTTCGTTCCCACGCATCCGTCCACATGAGGGTATGTTCCAGCCCAAGGCGTGCATGAACGATCGCGAACTTATCCAATTGATCTGTGCCTGCCGTCTATTCAGTCCCGAAGTCGAACTCTCGCTTTCCACGCGGGAAACCGAGCATTTTCGCGATCATGCTTGCCGCCTGGGAATCACCAGCATGAGTGCCGGATCGAAAACCAGCCCCGGCGGCTATGCCGTGGCCCCCCAGGCACTCGAACAGTTCGAAATCTCGGACGCACGCAGTCCTGCCGCCGTGGCGGGCATGCTGCAGCAGCGCGGCTATGCCGCCATCTGGAAAGACTGGGACCCAACCTACGACGGACAGGAAATGCTATGAATGACTTATCTTCCCATGAAATCCTACGCTACCAGCGGCATTTAACGCTACCCGGCTTCGGGATGCAGGCGCAACGTAAACTCCAGCGCGCCCGCGTACTGGTCATCGGGGCTGGTGGACTAGGCTGCCCAGCCCTGCAGTATCTCGCCGCCGCTGGCACGGGCACGCTGGGCATCGTGGACGATGACCGTGTGAGCCTCTCCAACCTGCAACGCCAGATCCTCTATACCGAAGCCGACATCGGAACCCTCAAGGCCGAGACCGCCGCCGCCAGATTGTCGGCCATGAACCCCGGCATTACCTGTAAACCCCATAGCAGGCGGCTAACACCGGAAAATGCCCTCGAGCTGATCAACGCCTATGATCTGGTTATTGACGGTTCCGACAATTTTGCTACCCGGTATCTGGTCAATGACGCCTGTGTACTGGCAGGAAAACCGCTGATCTATGGTGCCATCCAGACCTACCAAGGGCAGGCCAGTGTATTCAACTACCAAGGCGGACCAACCTACCGTTGCCTGTTTCCTGATCCGCCCGACCCGAAAGATGCCCCGAACTGCACCGAGATCGGCGTGCTCGGCGTGCTGCCTGGCATGATCGGAATGATCCAGGCCACCGAGGCGATCAAGGTGCTGGCCGGAATCGGCGTGCCTTTATCCGGCGTCCTGTTGATCTACGATGCCCTGCAAATGCGGATGCAGCGGGTGCACATCCAACGGGTGCCAGACGCCGCCAATGTAACCACGCTCGCCACGATGACTTACGCCTGCGGCAGCTCCACACGGGAGCCCGAGGACGAAATGACAGCAGAATCCCTGCAGAATAAATTGGTAAGCGGAGTCCCCCTACAAGTTATCGATGTGCGCGAGGACTGGGAGCGCTCCATCTGTCAGATCCCATCGGTCCAGGTTCCCCTGGAACCATTGCTGAACGGTCAGCTAGACCTGGCCCCTCTCGAACTACAACCAGAGCGGCCAACGTGCGTTTACTGCAAGGCGGGAATGCGCAGCCTGCGTGCGCTCATGATACTGCGCAATCACTACGGGTTTCGTGATATCAAAAGCCTGCAGGGAGGCATCCTGGCCTGGGCACAAAGGATCGACCATGAAATGCAAACCTACTGAGAACCGGACAACGGAACCTGCACCGCACTATGTGGTAACAATCTCTGGATCGGATAGTTCCGGCGGGGCCGGGATGCAAACCGATAACCGGGCCATTCTCGCCGCGGGGGCCTTCCCGCTCAATGTCATGACCGCCGTAACACTACAGACCCCGGGCGGCGTCATCGCCGTAAGATGCCTCTCGGCCACCTTTGTCCGGCAACAACTACAGACGCTTCTGCAAACGTATCCGGTGGCAGCGATCAAGAGTGGCATGCTCGGCAATGCGGCAATCACCCGGCAGGTGGCTGATGTATTGTCGTCTTTCCCGCAAATTCCCTACATCCTCGATCCCGTACTGTGCGCGACCAGCGGGCACCCCTTGCTTGACCGCGCCGGAATCGCCCTGATGCGGGAACGCCTGATGCCCCGCGCGACGCTTACAACACCGAATCTCGACGAATTAGCAATTCTAGCGAATATGGCACTACCGGACACCAAAAATATATTTGCCGCCGGGCGCCAGCTGGCAAGAGAGACAAGCCGTCCGCTCCTAATCAAAGGCGGGCACCACGCCGGCCCGCACAGCCGCGATTGGCTACTGTATCCAGACGAACACTGCAAACGCTTCTCGGCCAGACGCGTCAATAGCATCAACACCCGCGGGACGGGCTGCGCCTTGAGCAGCCTGATTGCCTCCCGGCTAGCGCGGGGAGACCTGCTGGAGACTGCCATTGCATATGCCAAGCGAAAACTTGGCTACGCCCTCCGAGCGCAAGCCAGACGCGCTTGGCAGGGCGCCGGGCCAGCCATACTCAATTGAAGCTCCATGCCAAATGGTGGAGGAGGGGGAGGAGGAGGACAGACCTCTGGTGTCACGCAGGGGCACCGCAATCCAACATCAGCAAGGTACCACCGCAAAAATGCCCGCCCTTGATTGATCAA
>JBLRXB010000070.1:0-10299 GCA_047920915.1 Kiritimatiellia bacterium | reverse complement strand
GCCGAGGTTTCCAATTGGCGCCCCTGCCGGGCATATTCGCGACAGTTCAACAACTGCAGATAGTCAATCACGATCAACTCGATATTAAACTTTTTCTTCATCCGGCGCGCGCGCGCCCGTAACTCCATCACATCCAGGCCGCCGGTATCGTCCATGTAAATCGGGGCCTTTTGTAAAATCGAAGCGGCCTGCACCAAGCGCCGATGAAAATCCGATGTCACAAAGCCGCGCTGCAAGGCATCGCCAGGAATCCCGGCCCGGCAACACAACATCCGCTGCACCAGGGAGGCATAATTCATTTCCAAGCTAAACATACCAACCGCACGCGCCTTGCTCTCCGGATCCAGTGTACCCAACGCGATATGCTCGGCCATATTCATCGCCAGAGAGGTCTTCCCCATCGAAGGGCGCGCCGCCAATACGATCATTTCACCCGGACGCAACCCCACCAGCATCTTGTCCATATTGTGGAAACCCGTCGAAATCGCGGTACCCACGCCTTTGCGCGTCAAAAATACCTTTTCGACATGCTGCATGACCTCCGTGACAGCATCCGACCACTGCATGACGGAACCATGCTGGTTTTCGGTGATATTCAGGAAATTCTGTTCCACCTGGCTGAGGAGCGTGTCAGCCTGGCTTTCAGGATCAAAACAGTCGTTTTCGGCCTTGCGGGCACAGCCAATGATGGCGCGCAAGAGAAATTTCTCGCGAACGATGTTGAGATAATGGGGTGCATGTGCCGTGGTGATCGTGGCATCCACCAGTTGCAGCAGATAATCGGCACCGCCCATGCGATCGAGCAGTTGGTGGCTGCCGAGGTATTCGCGCAGGGTGACCGTGTCCACAGCACGACCATTGGTATGCAAGGCCAGCATGGCCGCATAGATGACTTGATGCGCCGGGGTATAAAAAGATTCCGGGCCGATCTGGCTCTCGATCGCCAGATCCATGATCCCGGCCGCATCCAGCAGAATCGACCCCAGCACCCCCTGTTCAGCCTCCAGACTGAAAGGAGGAACACGGCCGCGCGCTACGTCAGCCGGTACCGCGTCCGTGTGGCGGACCATACACCCTACTCCTCGACAACCCAGGTCTTGATTGTGGTTTCCTGCCCGGCGGCCAGACTGATTTTGACTTCGTAAACACCCAGTTCCTTGATCGGCTCGGGAATTTCCACCGACAGCTTGTCAACCGTGAAACCCTGCGCCTCAAGTGCCGCGACAATATCAGCCGCAGCAACCGAGCCATACAAATGTTCCCCATCGCTCGTTTTTACCGGCAGCGTCACCGAAACACCCGCTAAACGCTGCGCCAAGGCGGCCGCTTCCGCTGCCAGCGCCTTGTCGGCCGCTTCCCGCTCGCGTTTCAGCTTTTCCAGGCGACGGCTGGCAGCAGGTGTCACCAGCTCCGCTAGACGCTTCGGAAAAAGAAAGTTACGGGCATAGCCTTCTGCAACCCGGACCACAGCCCCTTCGGTTCCTAGCTCGGGAATCGTCTGCATCAACATTACTTTAATCGCCATAACTCGTATCCTTCCCTTACGCCATCACGCCAATGTTACGCGCACGACGAACCGCACGCTTGATCCGGCGTTGCTGTTTAGGCGTCGCCCCCGTCAACCGCGCTGGCAAAATCTTACCATAATCGGTCACAAAACGACCCAGCAGCTCATAGTCACGATTATCGATCGTGGTAATTCCATCCAAATTCCGACGTGGTTTCACCGCCGTGCTACGCTCGCGCGACATCCGACGACGACCACCCGCTTTGCTATCTTCTCTTGCCATATCTCTCACCTTCACTCCTGCATTATCCCTATTCACGTCGGCAGCGCCAGCCACGCGACACTACGACCCGCGCCTAAAACGGCAGGTCATCCTCGTCCCCTTCAGGACCATCCAATTCTTCCGGCAGCGGTGCTGGTGCGGTACGCGTGGGCTGCGTTGTTACAGCCGGGGCCGCACCCCCACCGCCGGAAACCGCTTCAGACCCCGCACTCCCATCCTGGGAACCGGCTCCGCGCGGCGCACCGAGAAACTGGACACGCTCACCAACTACCGACAGGCGGCTTTGCTTCTGCCCGTCTTTTTCCCATTCATCATATTTCAGACGACCTTCCACAAATACCGGCGATCCTTTATGGAGGTACTGCCCGCAATTTTCCGCCTGACGCGCCCACACCGTAACCCGCACAAAACAAGTCTCGTCCTTCAGTTGGCCATCCGAACCCTTGAAACTACGGTTTACGGCCAACCCCAGATCTGCCACCGCCATCCCCGACGGCGTATAACGCACCTCCGGATCCCGCGTGAGATTCCCCATCAGCATTACTTTATTGAAGTCCGCCACGGCTTCTCCCCCTCTGCATCAATCCGCTGCATCAATCCTGGGCGACAGGCTCCTGCACCCACGACAAACTCTGCTCGTCTCCGGCCGTAATCTGCGCGCGCACAAGCCTGTCATTCAGGCGCAAACGCGGCCGCAATGCGGCCACCTGCTGACCCTCCATTTCAAACACCATGCGTACATAAACCCCCGCACGCATCTTCTTGATCGGCCGCGCAAAGGTACGCCGACCAAGCGTACGAGAACCGAGAAGCTTCGCTCCGCAACGCTCCAGGTCTGCGACAACCGTTCCGCGCGCTTCCTCGATTTCCTGATCCTGTAAACGCTCGGGAAACACAAATAATCCTTCGTATGTTGTCAACTTTCCATCTCCTGCTCTTGCGTAACTGCCTGATTATGGCAGTTCATCGCTCGTTCTAGTCCTTCAGTCACAATCATGACCACAGCATCGGCCGCTCGTGCAACCATCTCCGTGACCACAGCAACATCCTCTTTACTAAAAGGCCGCAACACATGCGAGATCATATCACCTCGCGTCGTATCGCGCCCGATTCCCAATCGTACCCGTATAAACGTTTCCCCACCAACGTGCTGGATAATCGAGCGCAACCCGTTGTGACCACCACTACCACCCCGCGCACGGATCCGGATCCGCCCCAGCGGAAGATCCGCATCATCGACAACCACCACCAAAGACTCCATCGCCGCCTTATAGTAGCGCAGCCAGCTGCCCACGGCTTCCCCACTGGCATTCATGTAGGTCGACGGTTTCATTAACGTCACCCGCTGCCCATGCACCGCCACACCTGCCAACCAGGAATGAAACAAGGTTTGTTCCCGAAACACCCCGTCAAACCGGCTGGCAAGTTCATCCTGAACCGCAAACCCGACATTGTGGGGTGTATCCTTGTACTGCGAACCAGGATTGCCCAGCCCTGCAATCAGCATCATGCCCCGCAATCCTCTCTACTTGGCCGCAGCCGCTGCAACTGCATCTTCGCCCTCGGCCGTCTCCTCTTGCTCTACCAATGGAGCCGCAATGGTCAGCACAACCTCTTCCGGATCCTCCAGCAACGCCAAACCCTTCGGCAATGCAAGCTGGCCCGCCTTGAGATTGTCACCGATCTGCAGCGCCGTAACATCCACGGGAATATCCTCGACCATATCCCCAGGCAAACATTCAATTTCAATCTCGCTGATAACCAACTCCAAAATACCGCCCAGCTTCATGCCGGCAGCCTCACCCTCGACCTTCAACGGCAGACGCAAGCTGATCGGCTTATCCATCGATACCGCCACCAGATCCGCATGCAAAATGTTGCCATAACACACATCGTGCTGCACATCCTTCACGAGCACCTTGCCCGCGGCCTTGCCATCCACTTCCAAATCCAGAATCTGGTGCTCACCATGACGCTGCATCATCAGCGTGAATGCATGCGCATCGACTTGCAAACTGTCATTGCGGCCTTCACCATAAACCACCACCGGCACCTTGCCTTCCGCACGTACCCGACGCGCCTCACCCGAACCGGCTGCCCGACGCGCCTCGGCACGCAATACGATACTGTCAACTGTTCCCATCGACTTTTCCTCACTCTCTAAACAAGGTCGTCACCGACCGATTCTCATGAATCCGCAATATTGCCTCCCCCAAGAGGTCGGCAACTGATAAAACTTTTACCGGGTACCCGCTGGCATCCACACGCAAGGGCACCGAATCCGTGATCGCCAGCTCCTTGATCGCTGATTCACGCAACCGGCCTAACCCCTTCTCTGTGAGCGTGGCATGTGTTACGGCCCCATATACCGCCGCCGCACCCTGCTGCTGCAGCAAACGTGCTGCCGAGCACAATGTGCCTGCCGTGGTCGTCATGTCATCTACCATAATCGCCGTGCACCCGTCAACACTGCCGACAAGCGTATACGCCTCCACCTCATCCGCACCGATCCGCTGCTTGGCGACAACCGCCAGACCACAACCCAGACTCTGCGCATATGCATAGGCCGCCTTCACCCCTCCCGTATCCGGTGCCACAACAACGGGATTCGAAAGATTGAGAGACTTGATGTGCTGGATGATCACGGGAAACGCATACAAATGATCGACCGGTATATCAAAGAAACCCTGTATCTGCTGCGCGTGCAAGTCGAGGGTCAAAATCCGATCCACGCCAGCCGCAACCAGCAAATTGGCAACCAGCTTGGCCGTGATCGGCACCCGCGGCTGATCCTTGCGATCCTGCCGGGCATAACCAAAATACGGTAGCACCGCCGTGATGCGCTCGGCGGAAGCCCGACGCGCCGCATCAATGATGATCAAAAGCTCCATCAGATTCTCGTTAGGCGGAAAACACAACGACTGCACAACAAATACATCCTTGCCGCGGATATTGTCGTCAATCTTCACAAAAATCTCACCATCCGGAAAGCGCCGGATATCGATTTTGCCTAGCGGTGTCCCCACATATTCTGCAAGCCGGAGTGCCAAGGCGCGATGCCCGGTCCCCGAAAACACCTTCATCCGATCTGTTGATGCTAAATCCCTGCTATCCATAACCACTACAATGCCTGCTCTTTCATGTGGTTGCCCGACCTGGGATCGAACCAGGACTAAGGGCTTCAAAGGCCCGTGTGCTACCATTACACCATCGGGCAGTGCAACTCCCGCCACACTGCATTACACACCCCTTGATGGAACGTGCTTACAATTTCACTATCGAAAACAGCGATTTTTAGGGGCTGCCGCAAACGATGTCAAGAACCTTGCATCATACCCCGAAAATATTCTCATCCCAGATCCCTGATAAATCAGCGCAAATCGCTTTTTTTACTGAATGTACCCGCCCATTCATGCTACCAATCAGGCCCATGACAAAATCCCGCTTTGATATTGACCGCATCGATGAGGCCCTGTGCGAGTTTCAGGCGCAATTCTCGCACATCAACGACCGTCTGTCCTTGCACCGCGAAGATTTAACCCGCGATATGATCGACAAAATCCTGCAAGGCTACCTCTTCCTGAATCATCTGCTGGACCAGAACATCGATCTTTTCTCTCTCGGGGGGCTGCACGCCTTGATCGAACTCAACCATATCGTACTATGCGGTACCGATCGGCGCACCCGCCTCGAATACCACTCCCATATCCTCGAAACCCGTAAATCCTTCCACAACGGCATCCATGCCATCCAAAAATGGGTTATCGAGAACAGCCGGGCGGGGAAGCCGCACAAACTGGCCGCCGGCTTCTACGCCCTGGCCCTGAGCCAACCACAGCTCTTTATCGAGGGTAATCATCGCACCGAAAACATCATCCTGAACTATTTACTCATCAGTGCCGGCGAAGCACCATTTGTCGTAAATGCAACTAATGCATTTGACTACTTGGAATTGTCGGGCAAGATTAAGTTTGCGCACAAGAAGAATATCGCCAAAGGAAAGTGGGCACTGCCCGGTCTTCGCAAGGAGTTCAGGCATTTCCTCAAAAGGGCCGGCCACACCCGCTTTTTGCAACCAAGTAGAAAGGATGTCTAGCGTGGACTATAATTGGATGAATCTCGTGGAACTCTTCGGTGGACTCGGTCTATTCCTTTACGGTATGCACGTATTGAGCGATGCCGTGCAGCGCCGCGCCGGCAAACGCATGCGCGGCATTATGGCCACGCTAACAACCAACCGGTTTGCCGGCATCCTGACTGGTCTGGGCGCAACGGCCATCATCCAGTCCTCGTCAGCAACCACCGTGCTACTGGTCAGCCTGGTCAATGCCGGACTCGTAAACCTGACGCAGGCCATCGGCGTCATTATGGGGGCCAACATCGGAACCACCCTCACCGGCTGGATCGTTTCGATCGTCGGCTTCAAATTCCAGGTCTCCTCGGTTGCGCTGCCCGCCATTGCCATCGGCATCCCGCTCTTCTTCAGCAAACACAAGAAGTATCGCGAGATTGCCGGTATTCTGATCGGATTCGGCATCACATTCCTCGGCCTCCACATCATGAAAGAGGCCGTACCGGACCTGCGCGAGAACCCTCAAGTCCTGGCATTCCTCGCCCACTTCAATGAGGACAATATCTTCGTGTATCCCATCTTTATCCTTGTGGGCGCATTACTCACCATCATTGTCCAATCCTCCTCCGCCGCGATGACAATCACCCTTACCATGGCACATCAGGGCTGGATCAACTTCCCCATCTCGGCCGCTATCGTGCTCGGCGAGAATATCGGCACCACGGTCACCGCCTATCTCGCCTCGCTTGGCATGAATATACATGCCAAACGCGCCGCACGCGCACATCTGCTCTTTAATGTCATTGGGGTATGCTGGATGCTTCCGATCATCAAACCCTTCCTGGCATTCGTGGACTACATCGTGCCCGGCGCTGCCGCCGATCATATGCATATGGCCGTGCACCTCGCAGCCTTCCATACCATGTTCAATGTGCTGAACACCGGAATGCTAGTCGGCTTTGTGAAACATATCGCCGATCTGACGCAACGCTGGGTACCGGAGCGCCTCGCGCAAGAAACGCCGCAGCTCGTGCTGGTGAACCGGCAAACCACCGAAGATGTGGAATCCAACCTCATCAGCGTCATGGCGGAACTCGGGCGCATGGGAGAAATCGTCTACAACATGTCAATGTGGGAACTCAATGCGCTGCAAGAGGACAAAACCGCACTCAAGGATACCCGCCACAAAATATCGGACTTCGAAGAGATGACCGACACCATCCAGCAAAACGTCAACACGTTTCTCACGGATTGCATGGCGCGGGGGGTTAGCGAAGATCAGGCCAATCGCATTCGCGCCATGTACCGCATTGCGCATGAACTCGAAAAAATCGGCGATGCCTGCAAGCGCATCATCGACCTGCTGGCCAAGCGCGCCACCAAGGATTGGCGATTCCACGATGCCGGACTGGAAGAACTCGCCACCTATCAAGGCTATGTGCTCGATTTCCTGAAATACAATTGCGACTTCTTATGCGGAAACACCGTGGGGTTTGCGATCGAGACCGCCCGCGCAATGGAAGACAACATCAACCATCACCGCAACAAACTCCGCAAAGCTTCGCGCAAGATACTGGCGGCTGGTGGCGATGTGAAGGGCGAATTGATCTTCCTGGATCTCGTGCGACATCTCGAACAAATCGGCGATTTCTGCTACAACGTCTCCGAGGAAATCGACTTTATCAAACCATAAGAGATCGCTATGCGTATCCTGATCATCAAACTCAGTTCGTTGGGCGATCTCTTTCATGCCCTCCCCACCGTGCATATGCTCCGCAATGCCTACCCCGACGCCACGATCGACTGGGTGACCCACAGCACCTACAAGCCACTGGTCGCCTGTTTCACAGACGTCAATGGCAGCATCGGTTATCCCCGGCACAGCTTCCGCAAGGATGGCCGTGCCTTTCTGCGAGAACTGCGCCGCGAACCCTACGACCTCATTCTGGATCTGCAAGGACTCCTCAAAAGCGCAGCGGTTGCAAAACTTGCCAGAGGCACACGACGCATTGGCCCCTCGTTCCATCGCGAAGGGTCCCATCTCCTGTATCACGCGGTGGCCGGCCCCCGCAATCTCGAACGCCATGCTGTTGAACAGATTCTGGATGTGATTGACGATCTGGGCATCAAGCGCAGCAAGCCCGTATTCCCCGTCGCATTCCCCTCGCGGCAGGATCGCCCGCCATCGCCCCACATCGTCATCGCACCCGCTTCGCGCTGGCCCTCCAAAAACTGGCCACCCGAACGCTTTGCCGAAACCGCCCGGGCCCTGCAAAAGGAAGGGAATGCCTCGATCTCGATTATCGGGGCACCCGGTGAAGAGGCCATCTGCGAAACCGTGGCAAAAGCCCTCGATGGCCATTGCCAGAATTATGCCGGCCAAACCAGCCTCGTGGAAATGGGCAGTATCCTGGCATCGGCGAACCTGCTCCTCGCCAACGATTCCGGCCCCGTCCACATGGCAGCGGCCATTGGCACCCCCACTGTTGTTGTCTTCGGCCCCACGAACCCGGTGCGCATTGGACCCTACGGGGAAGGACACCAGGTGCTCCTGCCATCAACCCCCTGCATGTGCGGACGAACCCGCATCTGCAAAACCCCGCAAACCGCCTGCATCAACGAAATCCCAGCCGACGCGGCCATCCATGCCGCCAACCGCATTCTCACGGCCCGCGCCTACCCGCGCGGATGAAACTGATGGTGCACCGCGCGCAAACGCTGCTGGTCAACATGCGTATAAACTTGCGTTGTGGCAATGTCGGCATGCCCGAGCATCTCCTGGATCACACGCAGGGGCGCACCATTTGCCAGCAAATGACTGGCAAAGGAATGTCGTAATGTGTGCGGGTAGACATTCTTCTCGATCCCCGCCTTGCGGGCACACTCCTTGACGATCTGCCACAAACGCTTGCGTGAAAACGCAGCACCCCGCGCGGTCAGAAAAACAGCCCGCGCGGGACCGTGGACTTCAAACAGGGGACGTGCTTTCAGCAAATAGCGTTCCAGATATTCTTGCGAGATACGCCCGAATGGCACCACGCGTGTCTTGTTTCCCTTGCCCGTGCAGCGGATATAGTGCTCGTCCATGTGTACATCATCCAACTGCAGATCGCACATCTCCTGTACCCGCATGCCGGTGGCATAAAACAATTCAAGAACGGCCCGGTCGCGTAAGGCAAACCGATCCTCGCCCTCAGCCGCCTGCAGCAGACGCTCGACCTCGCGCGGTCGCAACAACCCCGGCAACACCTTCCACAATCGTGGCGATTCCATCACGGCCGTCACGTTGCGCGCGACCAACCCTTCGCGCTGTAAAAAAGCAAAGAACACCTTGATTGCAACCAGGCGCCGCGAAATCGAATTGACCGCCAAACCCCGTTCGCGTTCTGCCAGTAGGTAGTCTACAATATGCTCGCGCGTCACATCGTTTACCGTCGTGATACCACGAAGCGTCAGGGCGGCCTGGAAGGATGCCAGATCGGCCGCATAGGCAAGCCGCGTGCGCTCCGAGAGGCCACGCTCGAGCGCAACATACTCCAGAAACATTTCAATCAGGGCATTCACGGACGCACTTCAGCGGGCCACGCCGCCCGCGCTTCCGGATCACCCGGAATCCCGTTCGCGTCAAACCCCGCCATTACGACCAGATGAACAAAATTCATGTCCGCGGCCAGCAAACTATCGTACGTGAGCCTGACTCTGCGCGCCTGCGGGTCCACAACCACCGAATCGGGCTTGATGCCCGGCCCCCGCATGATCGCCTGCATCACCAGACGCAGCGCCGCGTCGTTGTGCATCTCCGGCACATCAATAGCCAATTCACGCCAGTCATGCTGACGACATCCGGCCACAAACAATCCCGACACCAACAATAACAGTGCAATGATTTTCATACCCGAAATCTAAATCCCCCCCCTCCAACCGTCAACCCATTTCCCGATTCCTTGCCCGCACGGGTATATTTTATTTTACAGTGTGCCGGATATTTTATAAAAGTCAGCAAAGAAGGAGCGAATCAAGCATGGCTGCAGCAATTTTCCACACGATACTGAACGCCAAACTGACACTGCCAGCACTGGAAGTTTTCCTGCTCATCGGATGATTGAACCTGACGTTCCTCTTTCGCCTTCCGCGTTGCGGGATCATCATCGCCTATGGCTTTGTATATCGCTGGTGCTGGCCAACCGTTAGCAGTTGGCCGTCAGAAGCAAAATTCTATTATGTCGTTTTTGGATTATTTGCGGCCTCCTTGGCCATATATGAAATGCTCAACGATCGATAGTTTTTTGCTCTAGTGCCATGAGTTGCCCATACAGCTTTTCGGTTTCCGGCATGGCTGCGCCCGCCGCGGCAGCGGCGCGCAACGGATTGCCATAAATGGCTTCTAGTTCCATGGGGCGCCCGGCCTCGTAATCGAGCTTCATGCTGGGCGCATAG
>JBLRXB010000069.1:0-10309 GCA_047920915.1 Kiritimatiellia bacterium | reverse complement strand
GCGCATGTGGATGGGTTTGCCAAGGAGTGTGCCGTGGTTACGCATCATCGGCTCGAAGTGGGGTCGGATGGTCGGTTGGTTCCGGCGGGCGAATTGGATGAGCCGTTGATCGTGCGCCCAACGTCGGAGACCATTATTGGTGCAACATATGCCAAATGGGTGCAGAGCTACCGGGATTTGCCGATTTTGGTAAATCAGTGGGCAAATGTGGTGCGCTGGGAGATGCGTACGCGTATGTTTTTGCGTACGGCGGAGTTTTTGTGGCAGGAGGGGCACACGGCGCATGAGACGCGTGAAGAGGCCTGGGATGAAACGTTGAAGATGCTGGAGGTTTACCGTCAGTTTGCCGAGGAATACATGGCCATACCGGTGTTGACAGGTGAAAAGACGGCCGGCGAGCGTTTTCCTGGCGCGGTGAATACGTTTTGTATCGAGGCGATGATGCAGGATCGCAAGGCGTTACAGGCGGGCACGAGTCATTTTCTCGGGCAGAATTTTGCGAAGGCCTCGGGCATTCAGTTTCAATCGCGCGCTGGAGAGTTGGAACATGCCTGGACGACATCCTGGGGTGTGAGTACGCGTTTGATTGGGGGGATGATCATGACGCATGCGGATGATGATGGCATGATTATGCCGCCACGTCTGGCTCCATCTCACGTTGCCATTTTGCCGATTATCCGCAAACCCGAGGACGAAGCCACGGTATTGCCATTTTGTGAGATGGCTGCCGCGGAATTGCGCCAGCAGATGTATCACGGTCGTCCGGTTGAGGTGGTTGTCGATCGTCGCGACATCAATGCTGGAGAGAAGAGCTGGAGCTGGATCAAGAAGGGGATCCCCGTGATTCTTGAGGTGGGACCGCGGGATCTGGCGGATGGATCCGTGTTTGTATACCGGCGTGATAAGACGCGCAAGGACCGGTACGGTATGCCGCTAGCGGCATTTGCTGATGGGGTTGCCGCCTTATTGGACGATATACAGGGCGGTTTGCTCGAGCGTGCACGCGCCCTGCGCGAATCAAATACGCGCCCGATTGATGACATGGATGCATTCCGGCGTTTCTTTACACCGGCTGACAAGGATCGGCCCGAGATTCACGGCGGGTTTGCCCTTTCGCATTGGTGCGGCGGGGCAGATTGCGAAAAGGCGATCAACGACGCGTTATCGGTTACGATTCGCTGTGTTCCCTTCGATCGTGAGCAAGGCGGTGGGGGGCCTTGTCTGGTGTGTGGTAAGGCGGGGCCGGGCCGGGTGGTATTCGCTAAGTCGTATTGATCTTATTCGACGGCGATGGTTTGGAGTGCCAGGATGCTGTAAGCGGTGACAAGGATGGGGTCATTTTCCCAGAATCGCCCGTCATCATTGGTCCAGAATCCGTGTCCGGTTTCGGCTTCAATGCGCTGCATACGCACGAGTCGCAGGGCTGCTTCGCGCCGCCAATTGAGGAGTTGTTCCTGTGAGACGGGGATCCATTCGGCACCATAGGCGTTGAGGGCACGGGACAGGACATTCAGGAAGAAGAAATATCCTTGGGCGCCCATTCCCGGGTTTTCCTCGAGGGTCCAGTGGCGGCTAGCCCAGTCGAAGGCGGAGCGAACCCGCGGGTCGTTGCGATCGACACCGGCATAGATGAGTGCGAGCAGGCCGGAGTATGTCATGCTGCCATAGGAGCGGAATATCACGCTGCCATCTTCTTGCACGTCTTCGCCCGCCTTTGACTCTGCCGGGTTGTAGCTGAATCCGCCGGCATGCTCCTCGCCAGCTTCGGGCGGATTCTGCAAGCGGGAGACAAATGCAGCGGCGGCTTCCCAGTCGACTTGTGCACGCGCTTGTCCGGCGGGACGTTCTTCTTCGATATCGGCTGTGTAGCGCAGGGCCTCGAGGACTTGGAGGGTATTCATGATATCGGCATAGGGTTGCTGGCTGCGCACATCGTAACCGAAGCCGCCGTGGTAGACATCGTCGCCGGTTAATTGGCCTTGTGCTACAAAGGTTCTTGCATTGAGAATGATGGGGGCGAGTGCTGGATCACCGAGAGCGTGTAGTACGGTCATGGCGATCGCAGTGTTGTAGTTGCTTAGTCCGCCCCCGCGACGTCCGACGACTTCGCGGTAGATGCCACCGTCGGGTTGCACGGTATCGAGCAGGGATTGCACAGCAGACTGGATGATGTTGTTTCTTTGGGGGTGTTCAGACCGGATGAACGACCAGACCGGGAGTGCGGTCAGGGCAGGGAATTGCCGGTTGGACCAGGTGCCGTCTTCGCGTTGCCGTGCTGCGAGCCAGTCGAGTGCCCGGTCGATGGCGCTGTTGATTTCGTTGGTCAGCGTCTGTTCCATTTCGGGGGGTGTCGCTGATTGGGATGCGGCGATGGATATGGATTCGGCCCGGGAAACCGAGGCGATTGTTACAGATAGGGTTGTGAGCAAGGCCATGGTAATGTTCTGCATCGTTTTGTCTCCTGGATAGCTGCTTGTTATGTATGAGCGGTTCTTAACTGTAGTCAAGTTCTCGGCATGTATCAATGGTATATACGTTTTTTGGGGCGATATCATTAGGGGGCGGGGTTAGAGGAAAGATCCGTTTCGCTGGTTGGTGAGTTGGCTATTTTCCAGTGTGAGGGTTCCGTTGACGATGACGTGCTTGATGCCGGAGGCAATGGCGTGCGGTCGGTCGAATGCGGATTGATCCTGGATTGTTTCGGGATCAAAAACCACGATATCGGCGGCGAATCCTTTGCGGATGATGCCCCGTTGGGCGAGTCTGAAGGTTTCGGCGGGCAGACTGGTCATTTTGCGAATGGCTTCGGGCAGCGGTACCGTCTTGGCATCCAGAGACATTCGCAGAAAGCGCGGGAACGTGCCGTAGGCTCGCGGGTGAGGCCAGTCGTGGCTGAGCGGGCCCGTAGGAGCGCGGAGGGATGCATCGGAACCGATCATCACGTATGGTTCTGCCAGCACACGGAGCATATTGGATTCATCCATGCCGTGGAAAAAAGCGGCGGTGCGGAGTTCGTCTTTTTCGGCAATCAGGAGGGCCGCCTCGGCGGGGTGCACGGCAAGCGTGCGGGCGACCTTCCAAAGCGGCTTGCCGGCAAATGCTTGATTGTCGGGGTGTACGGTTGACCCGATGGTGATGGATTGCCAGTAGGCCGTTTCTTTTTGTTTCAGCTCTGCGAGCAGTCTCGATTTTTGTTGCGGATCACGAAGCCGAGTGCGGATGGCATCGGGGCCGCCGGCCAAGGCCCAATCGGGAAAGATGATATCCAGATCGGTGCAAGATGCAGTGTAGGGATAGCGGTCGGCAAAGACTTCCAGACCTCTGGTCTTGGCTGCGTGGATGCGTTCAATCGCAGGTTCAAGTAGGTGCCAGTTGGCCTTGCCGTATGCCTTGAGGTGCGAGATCTGGACGCGCGCGCCTGTGTGCAGGCCATAGGCCAGCGTTTCGTCGATGGCTTCGAGTAGTTTGCTGCTTTCGCTGCGCATATGAGAGGTATATATGCCGTTGTATGCCGCGACGATTTTTGTGAGTTCATTGACTTCGTTCGATTCTGCAAAGCGTCCGGGGTTATATACGAGACCTGTACTGAGACCGCGGGCCCCTTCGTCCATGGCTTGCTCGAGTCGCTTCGCCATGCGGCGGATTTCTTCCGGTGTTGCCGGGTGGGGCTGGTAGCCCATGACGCCAGCGCGGATGGTGTTGTGGCCGACCAGCAATACAATATTGGGTCCGGGGACGACTTTTTCAAGTAATTGACGGTAATCAGCCACGGTTTGCCACGTTCCGGGGTATTCGTGCGCCGTCCAATCCGCCGGCATCCGGCTTTCACCGTAGAGGGGGGCGCACGAGGCACCGCAGTTCCCGACGATTTCTGTGGTAACGCCTTGATGCATTTTGCTGGGGGCATTTGGTTCGAGCAGGATGTAGGCATCGGAGTGTGTGTGTACGTCGATGAATCCGGGGCAAACGATGAGGCCCTTTGCGTCCAGTATTTTGTCCGCCGGCATCTGGCTATCGGGTTCGATGGCGCAGATATGATCACGCTCGATGCAAACATCAGCCTGATAGGCATCCTTTCCAGTTCCGTCCAGAACGAGACCATTACGAATTTTGATTCGCATCCTGTTCCTCGTGGTCTAGCTCCTGATTCTCTACGTTCTCAGGGGACACCGGCGAGTCCGTTGCTTGTGGCTGTGCCCCTAGCATCGCGGCGACCTGTTGCTGGACCGATTCGAGGCCATCGACTTGCAGCCGCGGATCGGTGATAACGAACATTTCCCCCGTTTTGCGGTGTTCATAGATCCGGCGAACGGTATTGTCATCATCGACAGTAACATCCTTTTCAACGAGGATTTTTTTTCGTTCGAGCATCAGGGCGAGGATGTAGATTACAGGGATTTGTTCGTGCTGATCCTCTTCGAGCATGCGTCGCAAGAGAGACTCGGCCGTTTCTTTTCGTAGTGCTTCGACGGGTGCTGCGGGAGGGAGGGCATACACGGTTTTCCAAACGCTGAAAGGCGCAGTCTGGTGTGTTTCGCGCTGCTCCCAGCAAGCCTGGCAGAAATCGCCCCGAAGAAATCCGGGGGGATCGGGGAAGAGTGCCGAGATGCATTCCTCGCCATCATGAAACGTGCGCTGGCAGACTTGGCAGGCGTTGCCTCTTGATTGAATAGACCATTCTTGTGCCGGCATGATTACGTGTCTCCTCGGATATTCCTGTCTGGGTATTCTGGTGTGTGTGTTTGTATTCGAACTGGTTATTGCGTTTTTGTCAAGAAATGGCGGAATCTTTGCGACATCTGCTGCGTGCTGTAAGGAAGTGTGTTTGCGGCTGAACAATTGGTAACGATACGAGATGGGAGGGATATTGATATGCAGCAGTCCTCTTTTGATACGCGTTTTTCTGTGCTGTGTCTGCCGGAGAATCCCCGCTTGTTCATGTTGAATATGCAGGTTTTTCGTGTGCAGGCGTATCGGGCGTTGCCCGTTGATGACGATACCGGGGAGCCGGAGGCGATGGTTTGGTGTGCCGTCTACCAGCATCCAGTTGTTAAAAAACGATAATGCCGGGTTTACAGGTCCAGACTGAGTTGTCCGTGAACAACGACCTTTTTGCCATCGGTCACGTCGGGGTCGGTCGTGTAGTACACCACGAATTTGACGCCTGGAAATTCACGGGCGAGTGCATTGCGGATATAATTTTCGACAGCGACCACATTGCCTTCATCGTCGTCGGAAAATCCGACGCTGATGGGCTTGGATAGGCCGCGTTCGTGTGCGATACGGATGACGTGTTCCACGAAATCCTTGATGGCGAATTGTTTGCCTTCTTCCGTGTTGGGTGAGGCACCGGGTTCTTGGCCCATGCGGGCGCGGAATTCTGGTGACATGACGCCATGATAGCGGTTGTGAGCGTGGTAGAATTCGATCACGTCTGTTTCGTCCGGTGCGCTGACTTCCGGTGCGAAGCACGCCATGTAGCCGCGCAGGTTTTTTATCATCATCTGTCGCTCTGTATCGGCGAGTACTTTCCGTATGAAGTAGTCGACGGCTTGCCGGATGACAGAAGAGTGATGTCCTCTGGCTGTGACAATCGCAAACAGTCTGCCTTCGATCAGGGATTGTCGAAATGTGGCAAAACTGGGGCCTTCTTTTACTTTGCCGGATACCACGGCGTCGATAGCGGTGCGCGTGTCGCGCAAGAAGACGTTTTCGTTGTTCACATCGATATCGCGGAAGTCGCGGAAGGCATTTTCCCAGATACCATCCGGGGGGCGGTAATTTTCGCGGTCGGATCGAATGACGCTAAATACTGCGGTTGAAACCGCGTGCGGCGTCCAGGAGCCATCCGGCATACGCTTTTCGAGATGAATGTGGGTTGGCATATGCAGAATATTATCGTCCCAGTCAAAAATATAATATTTCAAATCACGCTCGGCGACGGCCAAGTTGATGTCAGCATGGTTTTGCGGCATGGTTTTACCTCGATTATCATGGATGCATGCATTGTCAGCATGCCCAAGGCCGGAGGGAATCACAAGCAGAAATCAAAGTCTGATCGGTGTGGTTGTTGATTTGGTGGTCGCGCATGAACGACACTTTTTGTTTGCGGCGGCAGGTGGCTTGGGGTAGTATCTGGCAATTGTCTGCAAACGGTAAATCTAGGGATTGTTTCGACTTGCACGGGTTCGACAAGATTGGAGATGAGTTTTATGTTAAAAATGCTGCCTTTATCTTTGATCCTCATGTGTTTGTCAGTAACGGCTGTTTTCGGTCAGGGGCGTATCCCGGTGGCTGCGCGTCAGCCTGGCGATGTCCCGCCCGAGGAAATGCTTCGTGTACGGAGTTTCACCGGGGTAGGGCCGCGATCGATCGTGAAAACGCCTGTATACAACACCACGGCCGAACGGGGTGCCCGCTCGCCTCAGGATTGGCAGCATATCGTGCTGCAATATGATGTCATGGTGCCCTGGATAGACGAGATGACCGTTCAGTTTTTTGTGCTCGGTATGATTCGGGATCCTGAAACGGGCGGTAACCTTTACAGTTTGTTCAGGAAGAACATCCGCTATGTTGACCTAGAGGGGGGGCGCGACCGTTCCAGGCGTGCCGAGGCATTCTTGCGTCCGGCGGGTTTGCGGCGCTTTGGTCGCGTGGTGGCCACAGCGGCCATCGTAACAATCAATGGTCAGGTTGTTGCAACTCCCGAGGATAGTGATCGGTCGGCTGGTTTGCCGGAGTCATGGTGGGAGAATCCGTTGGTGATCAACAGTCCGGCGCTGACGGTGCGCGAGGGATATCTGCTGGATCGTAACGAGACGCCGTGGGCCGTAATAAATTATGATGATGCTGAGTTCATCCGTTAATTGCGCGGAGTTTGCATGTTTGATAATGATCGTTTAATTGCCGTTGATTTGGGTGCCAGCAAGATTGCTCTGGCAGAGTTCCGTATTGGGAAGGGTGGCGTTCCCACACTGCTGCATTATGGGATCAGCCCGATTGAAGGCGATAGCGGAAATGAAGGCGAGCGCCTGGGATTTATCGTAACGGCGATCCAGGATCAGATGCGTGCGCTTGCGATCAAGCCTGGGCCTATGATGTTGTCCGTTTCCGGGCAAGTGGTTTTTCCGCGGTTTGTCAAGCTGCCCCCTGTGGGACGCGATAAGCTTTCCCAGATCATACAATACGAGGCGGAGCAGAATGTGCCGTTTCCGATTGATGAGGTGGTCTGGGATTACCAGTTGATTGGTGAGGCGGAGGACGAGCTCAACGTCATGTTGGTGGCGGCCAAGATCGAGAACATCAAGCGGTTAACCGATTGCGTGCAGGCGGCTGATCTGGAGCCGGATGTTGTTGACGTGGCACCGATGGCGCTGCTGAATGCGGTGCGTCATACGCGTAGTGATGACGGTTGTGTGATGATTCTGGATATTGGTGCGCGTTCTTCGAATCTGATTTTTATGGAAGCCGACCATGTATTCACGCGCAGCATTCCGGTTGCTGGCAATACGATTACGCAAGAACTTATGAAGTCCTTCGATGTTTCCTATGAAGAGGCTGAAAAAATCAAGTTGGAACAAGGTTTTGTTTCGTTTGGCGGGGTAACGGCTGCCGGTGAGAGCGAGACGGCGGAACAGGCATCGAAGATCATACGGTCTGTCCTTACCCGTTTGCATGCGGAGGTAAATCGCTCGATCAACTTCTATCGTAGTCAACAAGGTGGTAGTGCGCCGGATCTGGTGTTGTTGACGGGTGGGAGTTCCATGCTGGCGCATGTCGACACCTTTTTCCAGGATAAGCTGCGGGTTCCGGTGGAATACTTCAATCCGTTTGATGCGGTTGAAATAGGCCCGAATGTTGATGTAGAGGCACTGAATCAGGACATTCAGAGCATGGGTGAGGTTGTCGGGTTGGCATTGCGTCGCGGGGGGCACGCCCTCGTTGAAATCAATTTGATGCCGCCCGATCTGGTGGCGCGCAAGACGTTTCGGCGCCGGAAGCCCTTTTTTATCGTTTCTGGTATTGCTGTGGTTTTGACACTTATCGGTTGGTGGGGGTATTTCACGATTGCGGGATCCGCTTTAGCGGAGCGGACGCAGCGGTTAGATGGCGCGGTTCGGGATTTGCGGCAGGTTCAGCGACAGTTAGAGCAAGTGACGAATGATCGCCAAGTGTCCGAATCGCAACTTGATACCTTGACCGAACAGGTTGCCCTGCGCGCGCGCTGGATTGAATTGTTGCAAGTGATTGGTTCTGCTCTGCAAGAGGGTATGTGGATATCGGCGATAGAGCCCCAGATTCAGGATCGTCGTGTTACAGGTGTGCATGTCACGGTTCAAGGCTTTTCAGATAAGTTAGAGGACACGGCACAAGGAACGGCAGCCGAGCGTTTACGCGATCGTTTGCGCGCATCGCCCTTTTTCCGGGCGGAGAGTGAAATCGTTCGTGAGATGGGCGTTGGCTCGTATCGCCGTGAAATCGTATTGCGGCTTGATTTGGAACAGGCCATACCAACGCATTGAGGTTTTTCGCCATGAAGAAAAAAGAACTCGTGACTTATATATTGCTCGGTATCGGCGGGCTTTTGGTGGTTCTGTCGGCCGCATTACTGGTTCTGAGCATTCGTCAATACCGTGAGCGCGAGCAGCAATTCAGGGGGTTGCGGACGCAATTGATGCGGCTGTATGCTTCCGACGTGTTTCCTTCGGCGAAAAACATGGAGATTGAGCGCGAAAATCGCCGTCAACTGGAAGAGTGGTATCAGGATTTAATGCTTCAGCTTGGGCGGGGCAATGTTTTGCGCGATGATCGGAGTCCCTCGCAATTTATTGGTCGACTGGACCGTACGCGCAATGATTTGCGGCAGCAGGCCGAACGTAACCGGGTTCGTCTTCCTGACGGAAGTGCGGTATTCGCATTTGGTTTTGAGCGTTATGCCGGAACGGGCCAATTGCCATCACCCGATGATGTGCCGCGCTTGACCGAGCAACTGATCATTATTACGCGGCTGACCCGTTTGATGATCGATAGCGATATCAGTGCGGTGCGATCGATTCAGCGTGATATATTTGAAGAGCGTGCTGCGGGAGCAACGGCCCAAGATCCGGTGCCTGGCGTACGTGGTGCCGCGCAGCCATCTCCTGCCCGTCGCGGTGCTAGCCCGGACTCGCGGCGTGCGGTAGCAGCACGAGGGCCGGCACCAGATTCCCGACAGCAGCAGGCGCGGATGTTTACGACCGAGCGTATCGTTTTGGAGTTCAATGCGCGGGAAGAGTCGCTGGCGCGGCTATTGAACGCTTTAGCCAGTAATCCGATGTATACGGTTGTGCGTGCGGTACGGTTACAGAAGGATGTTCCTGATATGGTGCCGGTTCGTCCCGCCGCTGGGCCTGGTGTGTCGGCTGATCGCCGGCCAGAAACAGAGACGGATTTGTCGTTTTTATTTGGAGGGGGAGGGGTTGCTACCGCGCCCGCGCCTGCGGTTGCGGAGCGTCCTGCCGGGGCAGTGCTGGGCCCCAGCCACCCTGTGAGTGGTATCGAAATGGAAATTCCTATGCAAGTTCGCTTGGAAATTGATGTGTATAAGTTCAGGAGTGCCGATGAAAATCGCGATTAATGGATTGCTCGAGAGAATTCGCAACCAATACGATCGTGTTTTGGCGTTTGTTGCGGTATCTGGTCTGGTTGCCACCCTGATCGCGATCGTGATTCAGTTTGGTGCCATTCGCCAGAGCAATGAAAAATTTGCCCGTGAGATGCGCGATTTGCGTCCCGAGCGAGAGCATGTCGACACTGTTGCAGACGCCGCGGTTTTGTTGGTGCGGCAAACGCTTGCGACACCGCCCGAATTGCTTGTCGGTGAGGCGCGTACGGGCTGGTTTTTTGTGCCGGAATCGCGGTTTAGTTGTGCCGAGTGCGGGCATCCGGTTCCTGTCGCGTCCGAGGATTGCCCGTTTTGTGGTGCTCTTGTGACGCCTCCTGTGCCCGAAGAGGCAGATCACGATGGTGATGGTATGCCGACATTGTGGGAACAGCAGTACGGTCTGGATCCACATGATCCTTCCGATGCGCATGAGGACTTGGACGGCGATGGGTTTACCAATCTTGAGGAATTCCATTACGGGACGGATCCAACCGATCCCCAGAGTCATCCTCCGCTGATTGATTGGTTGATTGTGGATAATGTTGAAAGTCAACGATTTGCGCTTCAATTTCGCAGTCGTATGCGCACACCAACGGGTTTCCGCTTTGGCATCAATTACACGTTGCCGAATGGCAGCGTAAAAACGGATTTTGTTGATATTGGTGA
>JBLRXB010000068.1:0-10481 GCA_047920915.1 Kiritimatiellia bacterium | reverse complement strand
CGGACGCGGACGAGACGGAGCTCATCCCTCCAGTGATTTTTTGTATACGGTAGAAAATCTGGAAAAGCGGTGAAGTTGCTGGCTAGCGGATTTTGTTCTGTTCGCGGCGTTTCTTGATGATTTCTTCTGCCAGCGAGAACGGGACCGCCTCGTAGCGTTCGAAATGCATGGTAAAGGAACCGCGTCCGCTAGTCATCGTTCGCAGGTCATTCGAGTATCCGAACATTTCACCTAGGGGCACCATGCCGCGGACAACTTTTTGTCCGTGCTGGTCGTCCATGCTCTCGATGCGACCACGGCGGGAACAAATCGATCCGGTGATCGAGCCCATGTAATCTTCCGGGGCACAGACTTCCACCGACATTACCGGTTCGAGCAGCTGCGGCTGACCTTTCAGGAAAAGGCTGCGGAAGCAAACGCGTGCGGCCTCAATGAACGCGAATTCGCTAGAGTCAACGTCGTGATAGGATCCGTCGTATACCGTGACATGCATATCGACGACGGGATAGCCGGCGTATGGTCCTTTTGTCATTGCGCGGATAACGCCCTTTTCCACGGCGGGAATGTATTCTGACGGGATGTTGCCGCCCTTGACTTCGTTGATAAAGGCAAAGCCATGTCCGGGATCTTGCGGTTCGAGACGCAGGTAGCAGTGACCGTATTGTCCGCGACCACCGCTTTGCTTGGCGTGCTTGTAATCGCCCTCGGTGACAATCGTCGCTGTTTCGCGGTAGGCCACTTCCGGGCGCCCAACCTGGCATGCGACGCTGAATTCACGGCGCAGGCGTTCGACGAGCACTTCGAGATGTAATTCACCCATGCCCGAAATGATTGTTTCTTCGGTTTCTTCGTCAAAATGGACGATAAAGGTGGGGTCTTCGTCGGCCAGACGATGCAGGGCCTCTCCCATTTTGTCGTTATCGGCACGGCCTTCGGGTTTGATGCTGATGGATATGACGGGGGCGGGGAATTCGATCGATTCGAGAATAATCGGATGATCTTTGTCGCAAAGTGTGTCGCCGGTACGTGTGTCCGCGAGACCTACGACAGCAACAATTTCCCCAGCTTCAGCCTTGTCGATGTTTTCCTGACGATTCGCATGCATGCGCAGAAGGCGACCGGCGCGCTGGTTCTTTTCCTTCGTGGCATTCAGCACTGTTTCGCCGGCATTCAAGACGCCCGAATAGACTCGGATAAAGGTGATTTTGCCCATGTGCTTATCGCTCATGATTTTGAATGCAAGTCCGGAAAAGGGATCATCGGAGGAATGATGGCGAATATTTTCCTCGTCGTGTGCATGGATGATCGGGGGGATGTCGGCCGGGGACGGCAGGAAAGCGACTACGCCATCAAGCATGGGCTGGACGCCCTTGTTTTTGAATGCTGATCCGCAATACACCGGCACGATCCGGCGGGCAATGGTTGCCTCGCGAACCACTGCCGTAATTTCTTCTGCACTGAGTTCGCCGTCTGCAAGGAATTTTTCCAGTAGTTCATCATTCTGTTCGGCGCTTTTTTCTACCAAGTTTGCGCGCCATTGGGCGGCCTCGTCGGCCATTTCGGCCGGAATATCTTCCTCGTGAAACGATGTGCCGCTGTCGCCATCGGCAAAGATAATGGCTTTCATGCGGATCAGGTCAACAACACCCTTGAGATAATCTTCCTTACCGATCGGAATGACGACGGGAACGGGGTTTGCTCCGAGGATATTTTCAATGCGGTCTACGACGTTATAGAAATCTGCACCGACGCGATCCATCTTGTTGATAAAGGCGATTTTAGGGACATTGTATTTTTCGCTTTGCCGCCAGACTTGTTCGGACTGGGGCTGCACGCCACCGACAGCACAGAAAAGGGCGACGGCACCGTCAAGAACGCGTAGGCTGCGCTCGACTTCGGCTGTGAAGTCTACGTGTCCAGGGGTGTCGATCAGCGAAATCTGGTGTTCTTTCCATTCGGTTGTGGTTGCGGCGGAGGTGATCGTGATGCCGCGTTCCTGTTCCTGATCCATCCAGTCCATGGTAGCGGCGCCATCGTGGACTTCGCCGAGTTTGTGTGTGCGGCCGCAGTAATACAGGATGCGTTCGCTCATGGTGGTCTTGCCGGCGTCGATGTGTGCCATGATACCGATGTTACGTATTCGCTCTAACTTGCTCTTCGTTGCCATAATGCCACTACTCCAATTCCAAATGTTACGCAGGGATAATAAATGCGGAGGTATGAGTATGCGAAACAAGTAATGTGAATACAAGCATATTCTCTAGGCAGTTGGGATATTGTCTGGTGTTATGCCGGTGCTTCGAGCTGTGGCGGGCTAGGCTAATTCGAACCCTAGTGCCTTGACCTGGCTGCGTAGTGTTGGGGTTGGGATTGCAGCCACCTTGGTGCACGCAAATTCGCGCCGCATGTGATAGTTGCGACGCAGCGCATCAAAACCGTTCGGATCGGCCTTTATGGACCGGAATTGTTTATCGTCTATCATGATGTCATATGCTTGGCGCACAAGTTCGTTGAGTTTTTCTAGCTGCGAACCTGCTGTCGGAAATGTGGTGTGCGGTAAAATCGGTACAGGCATGAAGGCGGTGGCGTCAAACGTCGGTTCTCGTCCAAGAAACTTGCAGGCCTCCCGGTAAACCATAAGGGTTCCGTTGACCTTGCCTTCAAAGGAGTGTCCGGCAATGTGCGGTGTTGCGATGGTTGCCAGTTCCAGAAGTTCGGGTGAAATGGTCGGCTCGCCCTCCCAGGTGTCGAGCACGGCCGCGCGAATCGTAGCGTGTTGGAGGGCCTTGACAAGGGCAGGCGTTTGGACAATTGCTCCGCGCGCCGCATTGATAAAAGAGGCCGTGGGCTTCATGCGCGCAAGGAATGTTTGGTTTACCATATGGAAGGTAGGGTCCTGTCCATCGTTTGCCAGGGGGACATGCATGGTAATATAGTCGGATTCATCCAGTAACATGGACAGTTCACAGAATGCTTGAGAGTCTTCTGTTCGGGCTCTAGGGGGGTCGTTCAGCAAGACCCGCATGCCGAGTGCTTCTGCCTGTGCCGCCACGCGAGATCCAACGTTACCGACTCCGATGATTCCGAGCGTTTGGTCTTTAAGCGGTTGATTGTATGTGATGGCAAGGTGCAGCAGGGCTGCTGTGATGTATTCCGCCACGCTGCGGGCATTGCAGCCGGGAGAATATACCCACTTTATGTCCTGCTTTTCGAGATAGGGAATGTCAAGGTGATCCGTGCCAATCGTGGCGGTGCCAACAAATCGGACGTCCGTGCCATCGAGTAGGTTCGGCTGTACTTTGGTTGTGGATCGAATGGCCAGAATTGTAGTGTCGCGAATGTCCTTGGTTTGTAAACTTCTGCCGTCGATCACTTGAACCTCTCCAAGTGTGGCAAAGGCTTCTTGTGCCAAGGGCATATTCCGGTCTACCGCAATTTTCATCCTGTGGTCTTTCGTTCGATTCTTGCCGCGAAGGCACCATCCATTTGCGATGCCGGCGGAATGCTCGTGCGCGTGTCAATGATTTGAAATGCGGGATTTTGGCGTATCCACTTTTCGATACACAACTGGTTTTCCTCTGGTTCCAGGCTGCACGTACTGTAGACGAGTGCGCCATCGGGTGCCAGCAATGGTGCGGTGGCATCCAACATGCGGGTTTGCACGTCCGTCATGGCCGCAATCCGTTCCGGGGTGATACGCCAGCGTGCATCGGGGCGTCGCTGCAGGACGCCCGAGTTTGAGCAGGGGACATCGAGTAGAATACGATCGAAGGTGTTTTGGGGCAATTGGCGTGTATTGGTTGCATCGGCACGCATGTTTTTGATGATTGAGAACTGCAATCGTTGCATATTTTCCTGCATCCGGGCGAGTCGGTCGAGATGCCGGTCAAGTGCGATGATCTGTCCCTTGTTCTGCATCCGGTCCGCGCAGGCAAAGGTTTTGCCGCCTGGAGCGGCGCATGCATCCAGCAGGCGCATACCCGGCTGTGGATCGAGCAAGTCGATCGCCAGATCGGTGGCGGGATCTTGCACATAGAATACCCCTTCGGAAAATCCTGGCAGGGTTTCGACGGATGTGCCGGCAGGTGCAATCCGGAAGTGTTGCGGGTTGGCAGGGTGGGTGGGGCACATTGCTAAAAGCTGCTTCTGCGCGGGGGTGTTGCGCTGGAATACCCGCAAACTCACTGCGGGGCGTTGGTTATTCCAAGCGCATAATGCCTCGGTTTGCTGTGCGCCGATTGTCCGTTCCCAGCGTGTAATCAGAAATGCCGGGTGTGACCATCGCGCTTCGGTGGGTGCGATTTGGAGGTCTTGGTCTAGTTTGTCCGTTTGCCGGAGGGCATTTCGCAGAACGGCATTCAAAAATCGGCAGCGTGCGGGGTCCAGGATTTGTTTGGCGGCTTCGACGGTCTCGTGTACAGCGGCATGGGGCGGAATATGGTCCATATGAAACAGTTGATAAAGCCCCACAAGCAGAAATCCCAAGGCGGCTGGATCGGGGGTGCGTGGTGCGAGTTGTTCAATACGCCACAGCAAGGTGCCATACCAGCGCAGACAACCAAATGTTATTTCCTGCATGAGTGCGCCAGCCGGGTGTTCATGCGGGAGCATGCGGTCCGGGAATTCTGCTGTCTCGATCCAGCGGGCCAAAATGCCAGCACAAAGAGCGCGTGGCGGCATGGTGGTGTGATGCTTTACCACGGGGTATTAACCGGTGTCATGCCCACGAGCAGCGGTCCGGGAAACAGGGACTGCAGATCGTAGAACTCCGTGACTTGCAGTAGCAATACGAAGAGAAGCATGAGGAAAGCAATCAGGGCAAATACGGCAGCGACGGTGGTTGCTTTCGTGCTGGTGCCGCCTTTGGTTGTGCCGGTTGGTTTGGGTTTGGCGAGAAAAACGGGAGCATCCGAAGTCTCCGCGGTTGCATCTTGTTCATCCGCGACGATTGTTGGTCCTTCTTTCGCTTCCGGTTTCGGATTCGCGGGCGATCGTTTGACGCTTACCGTGCGTTTTTTAATTGTAATGGGGGTGGCCATATCCCGATTCTCCTGAAATTAAATTAACTCCTGGATACATACTAGCTACAATGGATTGATCAATCAAGGGTAAAAAAGATATTGCATCTCTTTCATTTGTTGGTAGAGTAGGCAGCTTGTTTTGAGAGATGCGAGCGTAGCTCAGTGGTAGAGCTCCACCTTGCCAAGGTGGCTGTCGAGGGTTCGAATCCCTTCGCTCGCTCCAATTTGGTCATGTACCAAGGGCGTCTCTCATTGTTATTTTGCTGGAGGCGTAGCTCAGTTGGTAGAGCAGCTGACTCTTAATCAGCGGGTCGTGGGTTCGAGCCCCTCCGCCTCTACCAGCAAAACCGCAAGAAAAACATCATAAACGCCAATAAATACGGCCTTATATTGTGCTTTTGCTTGTTTTGCTCTCGTTGCGCTTTGCGCTTGCTTGTGTATGTTTTCGCTGTATCAAAAGCATACAAAGCATACATGCGCCGCCCCTCGGAAACAAAAAGCCGTCTTTTCCTTGTCGAGTCCGGCGGTTTCCCCGGATGATCAGTCCAGGGCGATTGTGATCTTCTATGCGGCGGCAATGTTTACGTGTGGCACGAAATGCAAGCCGTGCTGAATGGCGCTTGTGATTCTTCCGAGCGTTTTGTTTTCAATCCCGTAGTACACGCGATAGCCCGGCCCGAATGTCAGCGGCAACTCTTGAATGCCGCCCTTTAATGCTTTGGAGTCCCCGAAGTTCCCGACTTCCATGCGGCCGATGGATCGGACAATCCTTGCTGCGGTCACGGCATCAAGTCTGTTGAACCATTCTGCAAATGCTGATCGGTCGCCTTCCGTGTATTCACGTATCACGTAATCCATGTTCGCATGGTAACTTATGTGTTTCTGTTATCAAGTCGTGTTTTAACGTAAGCACTGATTCGGGTGATCGCGGAATGCTTATTGCGGGAAAGCGGATTGCAGCCAGTGGAGACAGGGGGAGGCCCAGTCGAAGGGGGTATCGAGGCCTAGTCCGTGCCGTCCATCAGGGTAGATATGCAGTTCGAACGGGACACCGTGCTGGCGCAGGGCCTGTGCGAACAGCAGGCTGTTTTCGACGGGTACGGCCTGATCTTCGACCGTATGCCAGAGGAAGCAGGGGGGTGTATCGGGGGTAACGTGTTTCTCGCAGGCGACTTCGGTCAACGCCGAAGGCGTTGGTGATGCGCCAAGCAAATTTTGCATGGAGCCGGCATGTGCATAAGGGCCGGATGATGCGATCACGGGGTAGCAGAGGATGCCGAAGCTGGGTCGCAGGGACACATTTGTCTGGTAACGGTTCCATGCCACAAGTGTGTGGGCTGCGAGGTGACCGCCTGCGGATGATCCCATGATGCCGATTTTGTCAGGATCAATGCCGAAATCGTTGGCATGGGTGCGGATCGTTGCAATTGCAGCAAGTGCATCTTCGAGCATAGCGGGATGGTGGTGAGTGCCTGATCCAAGTCGGTATTTGGTGACGAAGCAGGCGACGCCCGCCTGCGAAAAGTATTCAGCGTATCCCTGGCCTTCATGGGGGGCGAGCGCAGCGTAGCCGCCGCCGGGTAAGATTACGATAGCCGCTCCGGTCGGGTTTGTGTCCGGTAGCCAGCAGGTGATTTCGGGTTGCGGGTGTGTTTTCGCGCCCGTGAGGTGCCCTTGGATCCTTTTCATCTGTTGTGCGACTCCTGTTTGAGTTTTTGCAGGCGGATCTGCATGTTCTGCATAACCATTTGTACGGTGGTGTGGGTGCCGACAATGGCATTTATAAACGCATCCTGGTGGCAGATCAATTGGAGGCGTGTGACCTGACAGCGGGTGGTTAAGAGCAGTTCATCCGTCATTTCCTTGAGAAGGGTGCTGATTGCTTCCGTGTCGCCGTTGCACGCGAGGTATATATTGGCGAATGCGACCCGGCTCAAGGCATCGCCTGGCATCAATGGGTTGGTGTTGGCGAAGTACGGATAATACTTTTTCCCAACTTCGCAATAGAATAACAGGCTTAACATGGCTATGTATTGGAGTGCTTCCTGCATGGTGGTTTTGCGGATGTAGAGTCCGCCGATTTCGTTGTCGGCAAAGAGGGGTTCACGGTAGGCGGCAACAACGTTCTGGTAAGACATGTAACGGTCTATTTCCTTCGCAAAAGGCAATGTTGTCATAATGGCATGGCAAATTTCGGCGGAGTCTCTTTCGGGGCAGATGTCACAGGGTTTATACTCAGCCGCCGCACGAACAGCGGGCGGTATCAGTGCTGGTTCATCGAGCATGTGCCGCATGCGTTTTTCGATCTCAGGCCTGGTTAGTTTTAACCAATCACTTTGCGGGGTATGCAGGTAAAGTCCGGGCTCTTTGAACGCGTCTATGTCGATGGTAAACATGCCGCCAGTCTACGCAGATACGTGCTGCGCTGCAAACCGGAAATCGCATATATCTGGTTTGATGCCGGTCTGCTGGAAAGTGATGCGACGGGGGTGTCCTAGCTTGCGATTGGTTTTGAAGTATGCAAGTATGCCCGATCGTTATTCACTGCGAATCGTGTTATGAGGGGGATATTGTGCGCTTAGTTCTATTCATTGTTCTTCTGTCGGTTTTTGGTGGGCTTTCGCTGCCGGGGCAGGATTTGTACCGGGATTGGAATCGTCGGGTGTGTCCGGTGTTGGATACGCCTTTTCGTACGCATGGCGGATGGGATATCGCGCACACACTGCGTACTGATACTGATGCACCGGGCTGGGGGGATGGCGTCAGCGTCACGGATATTGGTTTCTGGGGCCGACTGCCGACTTGGGAGAATGATTTTGGGGGCGAATTGGAGGTTCGTGGTCACGCCGATTTTCGTTTATTGGAGGGGCTCGAGTCTGGTAGCGGCATTGACCGGCAGCATGGTTTCATGATGCTGCGGGGGGTTGTTACGTGGCATCAGCGCTATCTAGGGGGTTTCGGGATGCAGACGCGGATACAGCCGGGTGTGTATACGGCCTTGAGTAATCCATCCGGAAATCTTTTTGCGGTTCCGGTGGGGGCGACGTTTATACAGGCTCTCTCTGCGGATTTTGCCATATTTGCGGGCGTCGATTATTATCCGAACTTTATGGTGGAATTCGATCCTGTTGTGGGCGTGCTTTACTCGCTTTATAACGAGCTATGGGTGCAAGTGGCCTATCCGCATACGCGGGTTACGATGCGGCCGTATGGCGGGCGCTTCCAGTTTGGCGTGGGGGCTGATTTTACGCGGTGGCCAGAATATAGCCTTGGTGCTGATGATGAGCGGGAGCGTTTGCGTTTTCGCGAGAATCAGGCCTACGTTGAGTTGTCCTGGGATACACGCGGCTTTACCCAGATTGACCTGCGCCTGGGATACGTGTTTGGTCGCAAGGCGATCTTTGAGGAGGGGCTCAGTGTGGACTTCGATGATGCGCCTTTGGCATCGCTCGGTTTTCGGGCGATGCTTTAGAAAATGGTTGACATACGCTACGGGGGAAAGTGATGAAGCGATTAGGCTGTATTTTGCTGCTCAGCGGTCTGCTGACGGGGGCGGGGCATGCGCAACATGAATTTGGCGCAGGCATCAATTACTGGAAAGTTGTTGATGATATTGATGTCACAAACATCGATGATTCAGGCGTTTCGTATTACGCCAGCTACAGCTACCGTATGCAGGGACCTTTGCGTATCGAGTTGGTGGTGGAGCAGCTTCCTGATCGGTTCGGATATCGTGCGCATGCGCCTCAGGCTTTCTTGCTTGTCGGAAGTGCGATATACGCGGGTGCGGGTGTGGGTGGCATTTATGCGGATGGTTCTTTTTCCGGTGAGCCTTTTTATGCGTTGAAAGCCGGTGTTTCCCTGCCGCTATTTTTCTGGTTGCGACTTGACCTGGGCGGACAATACCGATTTAACGATTTTGCGGATTTGCAAGATGATGACCGGAAAATCGGAACCGACACGGTTTTTCTGGGCGGTGCCTTGCGGCTGCAATTGTGAAGTTGGCGATTTTCAGATAGGAGAGTGTGGGGATGCTGAAGGTTTTTAATACGATGTCGCGCGAGTTGGAGGAATTGGCTCCTTTGGATGGGAAGACGGTTCGGCTATATACGTGTGGACCGACGGTCTACAATGCGGCGCATATCGGGAACTTCCGTACGTATGTTTTCGAGGATTTGCTGCGCCGTCAAATTCAGCGCAACGGGTTCGGGATTGTGCAGGTCATGAATCTGACCGATGTGGATGACAAGACCATCCGTGGAGCCCAGGCTGCGGGCGTTTCGCTGGATGCCTACACCGCACCTTTCAAGCAGATGTTTTTCGAGGATATTGACAAACTCGGGATTGAGCGGGCGGAGCACTATCCGGCGGCGACGGACCATATTGCCGAGGTGATTGCCCTGATTGAGCGTTTGTTTGCAAAGGGCTATGCGTACCAGTCCGAGGACGGATCGGTGTATTTCAGCATTGCCAAGTTTGCTTCTTATGGTCGTTTGGCCCGGGTTGATCTAGCCGGGATGCGTGCCGGTGCACGGGTGGCGCAGGACGAATACGAGAAGGAGAATGTGGCTGATTTTGCCTTATGGAAGGCGTGGGATGAGCAGGATGGTGCGGTGCGTTGGGATTCGCCCTGGGGTCCGGGGCGGCCCGGTTGGCATATTGAGTGTTCGGCAATGAGCATGCGTTATCTGGGGGAGAGTTTTGATATTCACACGGGTGGTGTGGATAATATGTTTCCGCATCACGACGATGAAATTGCCCAGAGTGAATGTGCGACCGGCAAACTGTTTGTGAAGTATTGGATGCATTCCGCACATTTGATTGTCGATGGCAAGAAGATGTCGAAATCGGCAGGAAACTTCTACACATTGCGGGAGGTGCTGGCGAAGGGCTATAGTGGACGGGAAGTCCGTTATGTTTTGCTTTCGGCGCATTATCGGCAGCAATTGAATTTTACGTTTGAGGCGGTGGATGCAGCCAAGGTGGCATTGGGGCGGGTTGATGCTTTCAGCGATCGGCTGCAAACGCATGGTGGTGCGGGTGCTGCGCTGCCCGATTGGGCCTTGGAAGCGAGGCGGGCATTTGATGCCGCGATGAATAACGATTTGAATGTGCCCGAGGCGCTAGCGGCGGTGTTTGCCTTGGTGCATGCGGGGAACAAGGCCATGGATCAGGGTGAGTCAGGATTCGGGCAGGCTGTGCTCGCATTGATGGAGGACATGGACCGGGTATTGGGGGTGTTGGTTAAGCCTGTGGCGGCAATACCGGCGGAGGTGCAGTTGCTGGTGGATCAACGGGCAGCGGCACGTGCGGGCAAGGATTGGAAGGAATCGGATCGTGTGCGCGATGTTTTGGCTGAGATGGGCTGGACGGTGCGGGATACGCCTGAGGGGCAGAAGGTATCGCCGCGGTAGGGTGGTGTGAACGGCCCCTTGTGGGACTGGATACGTTTTTTCTTGG
>JBLRXB010000067.1:0-10563 GCA_047920915.1 Kiritimatiellia bacterium | reverse complement strand
CCGGCAAACCCAACTGGGCCATACCACATAGGTTGGCTCCTTTGCCGCCCAGAATATTCTTCATCGAGGGGTCACCCTCATTGTTCTTCGCTCCAAACGAATACACCAATTTCTTCTCCGCCATGCAATCCTCCTTACGGGATATCTGCTTTTCATACCACTCCCTGCTACCGCACCAAATGCATACCATATGCACACTCGGAGACAGGGCCGGGAAATCAAGAAGCGAAAACCTACCAAATAATGCCCGAATGTCAAGCTACAGCCGTGCAGGAGCAAGGCCTTATCTGCCAATCTAGCATGAAAAAAACGATCTGCTTGCCGATATAGAAAACAAACGCTATATTCCGGCCCGCAAAAGTCAAACACCTGAAACCCCTGGAGATCGAGCGATGCCCAAAGCAAGTGACCTTAAACGTGGTGATATTGTTGCCATCAACCAGCTACCGCATGTCGTCGAAGAGCTGAAAATATCAACCCCGTCAGCCAGAGGGGCATCCAGCCTCTATCATTTTCGCCTGCGCAATCTGCAAACCAAGACCAAACTGGATCAGACCTGTAAAGGCGACGACCCTTTTCAAGCGTGCGACTTTACACGCCGCCCCGTCCAATTCTCGTACCGTCAGAACGATGAAGTGGTGTTCATGGACGAGAAAGACTACAGCGAAGTCACATTCAAAGAGACCGAAATCGAAGATGCATTGCTATACATCACCGAGAATATGGAAGGTATTCAGGCACTGCTCTGCGACGGCAAATGGATTGGCCTGGAACTGCCACCGGTGGCAATTCTGAAAGTCGAACAATGCGATCCCTCCATCCGCGGCGCATCTGCCACAGCCAGAACCAAACCCGCACTGCTGGAAACCGGCCTCACCGTGCAAGTTCCTGAATATCTCGAGCAGGACGAAACCATTCGGGTCGATACCCGCAATGGCGACTTCCTCGGGCGCGCCTGAGAAAGACATTCGCCCGACGAATCAGGTATCCACGTCCACGCAGAAGGGGCGTTTCACTTGCGCAAAACAGGATACGGCCAAACTCACCAACACAATGATGGCACCGGGCAGAAACCGGAGCCAGATGACGGATTCACGAAAAACCAACAGCGAGACCAGCACCGCCAAGGGTATCTTCAAGTTATTGGCGGCGGCCAAAGTCCCCGCTTGTGCCATCCGCGCCCCGCGATTCCAGAAATAGAATCCCAGTGCAGAGGGCACCACACCAAGGTACACCAGCACTACCCAGGCATTGAATGAGGGGCCGAACCCTTGCCAGTGCCCGCCGAAGACCGCAACCAGAGCCGCAAACAAAGCACCGCCGGCATACAAAATCGCGAAATGTTCAGAACAGGAACCCAGCGCCGTTTTGCGTTCACAGAAAAACTTGTACTCCACTTGCCCATAGGCAAAACAGAGATTCGAAATCTGTATCAGCATAATCCCCAGCAAACCATTACTGCCCGGACGCCCAACCAACACCCCGCCGCCAATCGTCGCCAGAATTGCAGCCGCAAAATACCTTCCATGCCATTTCCGTTTCCGCACAGCATGCAACAAACATACATACAAAGGTGTCACAACAGTATACATCGCCACTTCATGCCCCGATAGCCAGCGAAATGCATAAATATAAACAATATACATCAGGCCGTATTGGATAGCACCGATCCCACCGAGCACGACAACATCGCACCGGCGCAATCCCTGCAAGGAAAGGAATGGCAAAAACACGATAAATGCGATGCCAAGACGAATAAAAGAAACCATTACCGGATCAACGTCCCCCAGAAAACGTCCGATTAATCCGAATGAAAGCGAAAACAACACAGAAGATAAGACAAGACTTTGCATAATTCAGCATCACCAATGCCAACTTTCGGCCATAGACGCAACGCTTATTTGCCCGCATGCATTCCCCAACCCGCCCGACTAGAACGCTAAAACGTCAACGCTCGACCTTTTTCGAAAATGGCATTGACGCTTACGGCAAATTACACTAAAAGTACTAAGTTCGGATATAAAAAAATTGCACATTGTTTAGCCGTCCATCGGGCTCGGACCTCACACGTAAGGAGAAATGTAAATGGAACTGTTTTTCCCGAAAGAAAGTAATCAAGGCGAAAGCCGTGTAGCCCTCGTTCCGGCTATCGCCGCAAAATTCGCTGCGCTTGGCGCGGAAGTATCCGTTGAAACGGGCATCGGCACGGCAATCAAAGTCGACGACAGCACCTATGAAAAAGCTGGATGCAAAGTCACGGCGGATCGAAAATCCGCGTTAGCTCGGGCCGACATTGTGTTGCGCCTTTCCCCACCACCTGCGGAAGAGATCAGCACCACCAAAAAAGGTTGTATTCACATCAGTTATCTGGATCCCTTTTTCAACATCGATCGCGTACAGAAACTGGCTAGCGCTGGAGCGAGCGCCATTTGCATGGAAATGATCCCTCGCACCACGATTGCCCAGAAAATGGATGCGTTAAGCTCACAGGCAAACCTGGCGGGGTACGTTGCCGTTCTCCAAGCCGTAAATCGACTCGACAAGATTGCCCCCATGATGATGACGCCGTCGGGTACCCTCTCGCCAGCCAAAGTCTTCATCATTGGAGCCGGCGTCGCGGGCCTGCAGGCCATCGCCACAGCCAAACGCCTCGGGGCACGTGTCGAGGCTTTCGATACACGCCCCGTCGTCGAGGAGCAAGTGCAATCGCTCGGCGCAAAATTCCTCAAAATCGATCTTGGGGAAACCGGTCAAACCGATGGCGGGTACGCCAAGGAACTGACCCCTGAACAACTTGAATTACAGCGCCAAGCCATGGCGAAAGCCTGTGCGCAGTCCGATATCGTGATTACGACGGCCCAGCTATTCGGGCGCAAGGCTCCTGTCCTGATCAAGAGTGATGTAATTGACGGCATGCAACCAGGCAGCGTGATTGTCGACATGGCCGCCGAAACCGGTGGCAATGTCGAAGGATCCAAGCCCGGCGAGGAAGTCGAGCAGAATGGCGTCATCATCATCGGTGCCCGCAATCTGGCAGGCTGCGTTCCGCTGGATGCCAGCCAGATGTATGCATCGAACCTCTACAACCTCATCGAGCACTTCTGGGATAAAGAGGCCAAAACCTTCAACCTCAAAAGAGAAGACGAAATCATTGCCGGTGCACTGCTTACCTGTGACGGCGAAATTGTAAACGAAACCATCAAGGAAAAGGCAGGTTGAACATGGAAAATATTGGACTACTGCTATTTGTCTTCGTGCTCGCAATCTTTCTCGGGCTCGAATTGATTGCCAAGGTGCCATCGCAGTTGCATACACCCCTGATGTCCGGATCCAACGCCATCTCAGGCATCTCCATTGTCGGGGCGATCCTCGCTGCTCAACAGGGGGAAGGAATCGTGCTGATTGTTCTCGGAACCTTGGCCGTAGCTCTCGCTATGATTAACGTCATCGGAGGTTATCTCGTAACCGATCGCATGCTCGGCATGTTCAAACACAAAGCCGCGGAGAAAAAATAATCATGACTGCCGAAACCATTATCCCCGAAGCTGTCGTCACCATCATCCCTGAGCCGATTATCCAGGCCCTTTATGTGGTGGCTTCCATTTTCTTTATTTTTGGTCTCAAAATGCTCAGCAAGGCAACAACGGCTCGCAAAGGCAACATGGTTTCTGCCGTGGGTATGCTGCTAGCAGTTGTGGCAACCCTGCTGTACGGTGGCATCGACTACAAATGGATTCTCGTAGGTGCCATCATCGGCTCAATCATCGGTGCCGCTGCTGCCAAGTTGGTCAAAATGACCTCTATGCCCGAAATGGTCGGCCTGTTTAACGGCTTCGGAGGGCTAGCCAGTCTTCTCGTCGGTTGGGCTGAGTTTCACCGGATTGCCCGCACCGGCGCAAACGGCGCGGCCTTTACCTTGATCGCCATTGGTCTGACAGTGCTGATCGGCGGTATCACATTCACGGGCAGTATGATTGCATATGCCAAGCTAGCCGAAAAAATGGAGACCAAACCCATATTATTCAAGGGCCAGCAAGTTGTGAACGGACTGTTCCTGCTGGTGGCAATCGCCGCCTCACTCTCACTCTTGCGCATCACCGGCATGAGCGCATACACCCCCTTCGTTGTCGCCGTAGTGGCTGCGCTCTGCCTGGGGATACTCGTCACGATCCCGATCGGCGGTGCCGATATGCCCGTGGTGATCGCCCTGCTCAACAGCTACTCCGGCCTCGCCGCCTGCGCCGCTGGCTTCGTGATCATGAATAATGTGCTCATCGTAGCTGGTGCCCTCGTCGGTGCCAGTGGCCTGATCCTTACCAGCATCATGTGCAGAGCCATGAACCGCTCCCTTGCCAATGTCATGTTTGCCGGCGTAGGCGCAGCGGTTTCCGAAGGCCCGACCTTCCAGGGCGAAGCCAAAACCGTCAGCACGCCAGACGCATATCTCATGCTCGAAGCCGCCACAAGCGTCGTATTCGTACCCGGCTACGGCATGGCCGTGGCCCAGGCGCAACATGCCGTCCGCGAGCTAGGCGACCTGCTCGAAGCCAATGGCTGCGAAGTCAAATACTGCGTACATCCCGTAGCCGGGCGCATGCCCGGCCACATGAATGTATTGTTGGCCGAGGCTGATGTTCCATACGAACAACTGGTCGAGCCACAAGACGTCAATCCGCTGATGGCGAATGTGGATGTCGCCGTTGTGATTGGAGCCAACGATGTAGTCAACCCGGCCGCCCGCGTAGAAGGATCCGCGCTATACGGTATGCCGATCATCGATGTGGACAAAGCCCGCGTTTGTATTGTTCTGAAACGCAGTCTGAAAGCTGGGTTTGCCGGTGTCGACAACCCGCTCTTTTTCTCGCCCAATACGCGCATGCTGCTCGGCGATGCCAAATCCAGCATCACAGCCATGGTTGCGGAATTCAAAGAGTAACCCAACCGTAGCGGCACCGCGTACAACCATTTTGATCGGCAGATGCAAAAACCGGCCTACCTATTCTTGTTGGTAACCGTCCTCCTGGGTGCTTGCCGCCGGGAGGGCACACCTCCGCCGCCCCCCGTACACCAGCCACGAATCCTGCGCAGCGTCCCGCACAACATCAACGCATTCACCCAGGGAATTCTGAGTGATGGCCCGGTGTGGCTGGAAAGTACGGGCCAATACGGACAATCCGACCTCCGGGAAGTAGACCGTGAATCAGGCAAAATCCTTCGCAGACATGCCCTGCCCCCAACCCTGTTCGGCGAAGGATTGACCCTCTTCAACGCGAAGCTCTACCAACTGACATGGCGCGAGGGACTTTGTCTTATCTACGATCGAAACACGTTTGAAGTCGTTGAACACTTTCGCTACGAAGGCGAAGGGTGGGGCCTGACAAGCTGCGAGCAATGGCTCTACATGAGCAATGGATCCGACATTATCCAGGTGCGGGATCCGGCCAGCTTCCAAATCGCTCGCGCCATAGCCGTGCACACCCCCCATGAAGCCGTTACACGCCTGAACGAACTGGAATGGATAGCAGGCGAGATCTGGGCCAACATATTCATGACGCAAACCATCGTTCGCATCAATCCGGCTAATGGACGCGTCATCGGATTCGTCAATCTGGACCACTTGCCACTGCCCGGCGATGCGCACCCCGAACAAGATGTCCTCAATGGCATCGCATACGATCCCGCCGATCAATCGATATGGGTCACAGGCAAAAACTGGAGCAAACTATACCAGATTGCATGGCCCCCGGAAGATACGGTCGCGCTGGGAAGTAGAGGCATCGAACGAATCCGACACCCGACACTGCATGCGACGGAAGCAGCGGCATTTCGGAATTCCGCAGCGCAGGAGAAAAGACCGATACAGGATGCGCACGATGCCCGCGCGGAAACAATCCCCTGATCGCAAACGACCGCCCCCGCCACAAATCGCCCATAAATCGCATTTTTCAAGATTTACTTCACCGTACACAATATGCGTACTCGCATTTTTCTCTTGTTTCACAAGCCTCTGTGCCGATAATGGCCGGATGTTTATTTACGAAAGGAGTCCCTGATGGGATGGTTTAACCGATCTGCCTCAAAGAAGAAGCAATCCGAGATACCAGAAGGCTTGTTTGCTGTATGCCCCCGCTGTAAGGCACACATTTATAAGGATGAGTATGAAACCGCGTCCAGGGTCTGCCCGAAGTGCAACCATCATGAGCGGCTCACGGCAAGTGAACGAATCAAACTGATTGTTGACGAAGGTACCTTTCGTGAATTCAATCGCGAAATCAAGCCCAACGATCCGCTCGACTTCAAGGATGCCAAAAGCACCTACAAGCAAAAAGCGCAAGAGGCCATTGCCAAAACCGGACTCAACGAGGCCGTCGTTACCGGCAGCGGCGACATCAACGGCATCCGCTGTGTACTGGCCGTCATGGACTTTCGCTTTCTGGGCGGCAGTCTGGCTAGTGCGACGGGCGAAAAGATCCTCCTGGCGGCAGAACATGCTTTACGCATGAAACGCGCGCTATTGATATTTTCTGCTTCCGGTGGCGCCCGGATGCACGAGGGCATCGTATCCCTCATGCAAATGGCAAAAACCTGTGCCGGTATCTCCAGGCTCGATCGCGCCAAATTACCCTACATCAGCATCATGACAGACCCAACCTACGGTGGTGTCTCGGCCAGCTATGCTACGGTAGGCGATATCAATATTGCCGAACCCGGCGCACTCATCGGATTCGCGGGACGACGCGTCATTGAACAAACCATCAAGGAAAAATTGCCCGATGACTTTCAAACCGCAGAATATTTGCTCGCGCATGGGTTCCTGGATGCCATCGTCAATCGCGAGGAAATGAAAGAGTACCTGCATCGCATTCTCCTTTATAGCCTCGGCAAGAAAGCCTGAAGGGAACTAACATGAATCTGGAATTTGAAAACGAACTGGCAGAAATTGAAGAACGCATAGCCGAGTTAAGCAAACTCGACAGCAAAGAGCATCCACAGCTGAACAAGGATATTACGACGCTGCGGCGCAAGATGAAATCCCTCACCAAGCGCATCTACGAAAATCTCTCCCCATGGGATACCGTTCGCATCGCCCGCCATCAGGATCGCCCGCTATTCAAGGACTTTATTGCCGGCATGTGCGCCGAGTTCATCGAGCTGCACGGTGACCGCCGTATGGGCGACGACAAGGCGCTGATCGGCGGCTTTGCCACCATCGACAAGTACCGTGTCATGCTCATCGGAATGGTCAAGGGACGTAGTGTCGATGAAAAGGTCCACCACAACTTTGGTATGCCAAATCCCGAAGGGTACCGCAAAGCACTTCGGCTCATGAAACTCGCCGAAAAATACAATTTGCCGATCGTTTGCATGGTCGACACTCCCGCCGCCTATCCCGGCAAAGAGGCCGAGGAACGCGGCCAGGCCGAAGCCATTGCCCGTAACTTGACCGAAATGGCCAGCCTGGAAGTGCCCATTGTCGTGGTGATCACCGGCGAAGGCGGGAGTGGCGGTGCGCTAGGTATTGCGGTGGGCGATGCGATTCTTATGCTGCGCTACGCCGTCTATTCGGTCATCCCGCCCGAAGGCTGCGCCGCCATCCTGTGGCGCGATGCCGAAAAAGCCCCACAGGCCGCCGATGCCCTGAAAATTACCGCAGAATCCCTACTGGAACTCGGCATCATTGATGAAATCATCGACGAACCGCCCGGAGGCGCACACCGCGACCCGGAAACGACCATCGCACGAACCCGCGAGGCCATTCTTCGCACACTGCAACGCTTGAAACGCCAATCGCCATCGCGTTTGCGGGATAACCGCTACGACAAGTTTGCAGCGATGGGACGCGTCAAAAAAACACGTCGCAAATCTTAAATTCGTTATATAAAGGAAAACAACTATGACAGCACGCAAGGCAGCCGCCAAATCAACCGCAACAGTGTCTCCGGCAGTTACCCGTATCCCGTTACACATCACCGATACAACCCTGCGCGATGCCCACCAATCGCTCTGGGCGACACGCATGCGCACCAAAGACATCATGGGGATTATCGACACCATCGACCAAGCCGGATTCTATTCGCTCGAGGTGTGGGGCGGCGCAACATTCGATGTGTGCTTGCGATTCCTGCGTGAAAATCCGTGGGAGCGGCTCCGTATGATCAAGGCCAAAGCCCCGAAAACACCCTTGCAGATGCTGCTGCGTGGCCAGAATGTCGTCGGCTACAAGAATTATCCGGACGATGTACTCGATCGATTCGTCGAGCTGGCCTGCCGCAATGGTATCGATATTTTCCGGATTTTCGATGCCCTGAACGATGTGCGCAACATGGAACAGGCGATTCGCTCGGTCAAACGATATGGTGGCCATGCCCAGGGTGCCATTTCCTACACCATCAGCCCGGTACACACGGTCGAAAAATATGTGCAGCTCGCCAAGGAACTCGAAGCACTGGAAGTCGATTCTCTCGTCATCAAGGATATGGCCGGCATCCTTTCCCCCATCGCTGCCGAAAGACTGGTTTCCGCACTGGTGCGTGAAGTCAAACTCCCGATTCAGCTTCACACGCATGCCACCAGCGGCATGGGTACCGCCACCTATGTGGAGGGTGTCCGGGCAGGCGCAGGCGCTATTGACTGCGCAATATCCGTGATGTCGAGCAGATCTTCCCAACCACCTGTCGAAACCATGCTGGCCATCTTCAATGAAACAAACTACCACGCCGATCTGGACGTGGAGTGCTTGCGCAAGATGTGCCGCTATTTCGAGGATCTCGCACCGAAACGCGAAGCCCGAAACATGCCGATCAACCCCATCGATCCAGAAATCCTTATACACCATATTCCTGGTGGAATGATTTCGAATCTGCGCTCCCAACTGGCCCAGCAGGATGCACTGGACCGTCTGACCGAGGTTTTGGAGGAGTTACCACGCACACGTGCCGATATGGGGTATCCGCCGCTGGTAACGCCCACCAGCCAGATCGTCGGCATCCAGTCCGTTCTCAATGTTCTCGCGGGGGAGCGCTATGCCATGATCCCCGAAGAAACCCGCAATTACGTCAAGGGGCAATACGGACGCCCGCCAGCCCCGATTGACAAAAAGCTTGCGGCACAAATTCTGGGCAAGACCAAACCCATCACCTGCCGCCCAGCGGACATGCTGGAGCCAATGCTGCCAACCGCAACCGACGACGTGCCAGCGGGCCTGATCGAGAGCGAGGAGGACGTAATTTCCTACTGCATGTTCCCGGAAGTGGCGCTCGATTACTTCAAGTGGCGCGCCATGCCGACCGAAGAACGCCCGGATCCCCCAGTGGTGCAGGAACGGCAACAGGCAGAGGCCGCCGTACAGGCTCCCTCCCAATCGACAGAAGTACAACGGCTGCTATCCGATGCGGATTATCGCGAACTCGGCGATCTAGCCAACCGGATTGCAGCCCTACAGCTCAATGAATTCACGATCCGACGCAATGATCTCACACTATCGCTACGTGGAAATGGCGTGCAACTCGGATCGGATGTCGCGCCCGTCGCCACATCCCAGCCCCTGGTGCCCAGACCTGCAACTGCGACAGACGCCAAACCGACGCCCGTTGAACCTGCCGCCGTAGAGGGTACGCCTGTCCCCGCTCCGCTTAATGGGACTTTCTACTTGTCACCAGGCCCCGGCAAACCGCCATTTATCAAGGAAGGCGACACCATCAAGACTGGCGACACGCTTTGTATCGTCGAGGCGATGAAACTCTTTAACCAAATCAAGGCTCCGATGGGAGGAACCGTTGTCCGGATACTCGCAAAGCATGGCGAAGCCGTGCAAAAGGGCCAACCCATGGTGCTCATCGCCTAACCAACAGGAATATCATGGATCACAAAAACTGGATCGCCGTACTGGACTTCGGCTCACAGGTCACGCAATTGATTGCTCGCAGAATACGGGAGCAAAAAGTCTACTGCGAAATTCTTCCCTGCTATGTCAGTGCTGAAGACCTGCAAAAGCGCCAGCCGGCAGGTATCGTACTGTCAGGCGGACCGCAGAGTGTATTTGGAGAAAATGCCCCGACTTGCGACAAGGGGATCTTTGAATTAGGCCTACCCATCCTTGGTATTTGCTATGGCATGCAGCTTACCGCCCATATCCTTGGCGGAACCGTCACGGCCGGGGAAACCCGCGAATTCGGACGCGCTGTTATGAACGTATCCGACCGTGAGTCTCTGCTCTTTCATGGCCTGGACCCAACCTTGCAAGTCTGGATGAGCCATGGCGATAAAGTCACCGAACTCCCCGCCGGATTCTCTGGCGTGGCCAGCTCCCGCGACTGTCCTTATGCCGCCATGCATGACCCACAGCGCAAATTCTACGGCGTACAGTTCCACCCGGAAGTAGTGCATACCCCGCAAGGCGGCGATATGCTCTGGAACTTTGCCATGCAGATCTGCAACTGCCAACCCGATTGGGAAATGGCCTCCTTTATCGAACAGGCTATTGACACCATTCGCACAAAAGTAGGCAAGGGTAATGTTCTGCTAGGTCTCAGTGGTGGCGTCGACTCATCTGTCGTCGCAGCC
>JBLRXB010000066.1:0-10786 GCA_047920915.1 Kiritimatiellia bacterium | reverse complement strand
GTCGCCATTCTGCAAAAGCCCCTCGACCACGCCAGCCCCGACGGTACCAAATCCGATAATTGCTACTCCCACCGTTTGCATACTGTTTGTGCCTTGTTCTAGCCTGTCTGATTCATGAAGCGTTGCGGGCAACAGGAGAAGTCCCACCAACGGTTTTATGCAAAAACATTCGCGCATGTTATGCCGATGCTGGTCACGTGACAAGTATTTTACCAGCAGTGCAGTTGGGATACGTTGAGAAGCAGGGATTGATGATTGACAAAAGGTGTTAATTGGCTTATTGATTATGGATTCACAGCGGCCGCTAGCGTTACAAAGAACGGTTTATGTAGAGGACCGTGCCGTTGTTTTTTTAAGGAGATGTGGTTATGTCACAGCATGCGAGTTTACGTGGGGCCAACAAGATTATGACGAAGCGGAATGTTCTGAAGCGTTTTGAGCGCATTGATATTCTGAAGGCACGTGGCAAGTGGAAAGAGGGCAATCGCGGTCTGGGTTTGCCTAAAACCAAGCCTGATGCTTGATTGTCGGAAATAAGGACGTGCCACGGCCGCTTGGCGGTTCCACCAACGGGGCCGGAAGGGGGAAGCGTTGAAGCATATCCTGATTTCGATGTTTGCGCTGGCTCTGATGTGGCGGGCGCCAGATCTTTATGCCCAGCGCCGGGAAGTGCGTGTAACGGCCCCTCAAGCTTCTGTGCTTGATGCGCCACGGCCCAATGCGCTTGTAATAGGCCAGTTATCACGCGGCAAATCTCTTCATTCGACGGGCCGGACACAGGGTGACTGGCTCGAGATCGAGGCACCTTCGGACATTACCGGCTGGGTTTTTGGTGAGCTGTTGCGAGGCGATATTGTGGAAGCTTCGAGCGTTCGTATTCGTTCGGGAGCGGGTGTCGGCTTTGAGGGATTGGGTACGCTGGTCAAGGGGGATCGAATTACCCGGCGTGGCGCACAGGGTGGCTGGGTTTCGTTCGAGGGCATACCTGCGATGCGGGTCTGGGTCGAGCGCTCCATGGTTTCTGCCCCTGCGGCCGTTGACTTAACGGCGGCGGTGCCACCAGTGGCCGCCCCGTCTGATTCGCCTGCTCGCGTAGTCACTGCGCCTCCGCCTCCGCCTCCGCCACCACCGGCACCGGTAGCATCTGTTCCGGTTCCTGTCCCTGCGCCTGTCACGCCTCCGGCAGAGGTGTCTGCGCCCGCGCCAACGCCTGTTCCGGTGGTGCGCCGATGGCCTGCTTTGCCGGACCCCGTGGTGCCCCTGCAGCCTCCGCCCCCGCCCCCTGTGCGGCGTGTTAGTGCGCCTCCTCCTCTGCCAATTCGCCGGCCTTCTCCGCCCTCGCAAGCGTTGCCAGCAGCGGCGCGACCCGATCAAATGCAGCGGGCGAAACGTGCCTTGCCCCCCGGTTTCCGGTTGCTCGGGCATCTGCCGCAGGGACAAATTGTGCGGATGGAGGGGATCGTTCGCCCGGTTGGATTCGGTCTCCTGCGTCCATCTGCCTATCGGCTCGCATCGTCTTCCATGCAGGTACCGGGGCGTACCGTTGCTTATCTGGTCTCCGATGATATTTCCTTGCCGCGACAGGTGGGGCGAGCGGTAGTGTTGTCGGGCACCCGCTTCTGGCTGATGGGGGTTCGCGACCCCGTCATCGTGGTGCAGTCCATCCATTGATGGCAGCCCTGATAAAACTGTAAAAAATACTGTACGAAATGTGTGAACCTGTGTAATTCTCTGCCTTGTAGCTGTGTCAGGAACGGAATCTTTTTAGGAAATACTATTGAAGCGTTTACCACCAGAGCCTTGTGGAAGCTTGGTCGATGATAAGGTGCGCTCGGCAATGGAGTTTTTTGCCGAACGACTGGCGCATGATTTCAATAATATTATTACGCCGATACTGGCGTACCCTGACATGCTGATGCCTCTGTTGCAGGATGAGCGCTGCGTAAAGCTGGTGCGTGCCATGCAGGAGTCGGCCGAGCGTGCGCTTGGACTGACACAGCAGCTTGCGGCACTGGCAGGCGGCGGCGCGAATGCCGCAGAACCTTTTAACATGAGTGCCATTACCTCCGAGGCCATTGCTGCGGTGCGGCAACAACTGGCGGGTGAGGTATCTATTGTACTTGAAGATGAAATCGAGCCGAATTGTATCATTTCCATGCAGCAGGAAATGTATGTGCGTGCGCTGGAAGTTGTGCTGGAAAATGCGATTATGGCCCTGAATAGTTCCTTGCGGCATGGCACCGTAAAGGTTGTTGTTGAAAAGAGGCAGGTGGTTGCGCGTACAGGGATTCGCGGCGAGCGGATTCCTGATGGGACGTATCACGTGTTATCTGTGCGCGATAGCGGTTGTGGCATGAACGAGGAAGAGTGCCGCTATGCGGTGGAGCCCTTTGTGACCGGATTTGTGCGGGCGGCGTCATGTGGTGCCGGTCTGGGGTTAACGGTTGCCTATTGCGGGTTACGCCGTAATGGGGCGTATATGGAGCTGGAAAGCAAGCCGGACGAGGGCACGCATGTAACCATGTATTTTCCATTGGCTGCTGAGGCGACCGTGGCAGCTTCTGAAAAGTCATTGCCGCGGTTTCGTCCGGAGACCCAGATTCGTCCAGATGCGGCCCTGCCGGCCCAAGAGGATTGTTCAGAAGCGGTTTCGGCAGTACCTTGCCCGGGGCGGATTCTGTTGGTGGATGATGAACCGACAATCGTGGGTTTGTTCAAAATGATCCTGGAGAGTTTTATTCCCGGGATTGAGGTAGATACGGCCGAGAATGGGGCAGAAGCCCTGAAGCGCTTCAAGGAGCACCATCACGCTGTAATGGTAATGGATCTGCATATGCCTGTGATGGATGGGCAGTCGACCTATTTCGCGATTGAGGACTATTGCCGGGAAGCGGGTATACTGATGCCTTCCGTGGTTTTCTGCACGGGGTATGCGCCCCAGGCGCACCTACGGCAGGCGGTGGAAGCGCAGTCGCGCCACATGATTCTGAACAAACCTGTTCAAAGTGATGTGCTTGTGCGTGCCGTGCGCGAGCGTCTGGTAGCGGTTGCCGACACATGAGAGTGCTCCGTTCCACGCCGGATATGATTGCCGCCCGGTCGGTCATGTATGCCGGGACCGGGCGCGTAGGTTTTGTTCCTACCATGGGTTATTTGCATGCCGGGCATCTTTCGTTGATCGAACTGGCGCGTGAGCATGCGGCCTTCACGGTGGTGAGTCTTTTTGTGAATCCGACCCAGTTTGGCCCGCATGAGGATTTTGAAAAATACCCGCGTGACGAGGCGCGGGATCTGGCGTTATGCGAACAGGCGGGGGTTGATGTCGTGTTTGTGCCGCAACCGGCTGATATGTATGCGGAGGACGCATCGGTTTCGATTGTGGAGAAGACGCTTTCGATGCGCCTATGCGGCGCGCACCGTCCGGGGCATTTCGATGGGGTTTGTACGGTTGTGGCCAAGCTATTTCAAATCGTGCAACCCGATATTGCTGTTTTTGGCCAGAAAGATGCCCAGCAGGTTGCTGTTATCCGGCGGATGGTGCGTGATCTGTTTTTCCCCGTCCAGATCGTGGTGGGGCCGATCGTCCGGGAGCCGGATGGTCTGGCCATGAGCTCGCGTAATGTTTATTTAACGGCGGAAGAGCGGCGGGAAGCGCTGGGATTATCCTGCACCTTGCAGGGGATTCGGGCGCAGTGGGTGGCGGGCACACGTAGTGCGACGGTGCTGGAGCAATGGGGCCGCAGTTTTCTTGTTGAAACGTATTCTGGTGTTATGCTCGATTATCTGGTTTTTTGCGATCCGGAAACGCTGATTCCCTGTGTGGAGGTAGGGCCCGGCTGTCTGGTGGCGATCGCGGCCGGAGTCGGGACGACACGGTTGATAGATAATATGGTGATTTGACGGTTCTAGCCGCGGAGCCGGATCTTCGTTGCAGACCGCTTGCTCCCGGGAGCGGATCACGAAAAAGCAGACAATGGATTATGATACGAGCAGCTATATTTGATTTGGATGGCACCTTGCTGGATACCGAGATTCTGTGGGTAGATGCCACGCATGCATATCTTCTGGCGCAGGGAAAACAGGCGTCCTACGCGGATGTTCTGCGCATCGTGTATGGACGTTCCTGGCGTCAGGTTTATGCCGATATTGTCAGCGATTTTGATCTGGGGCATATTTCGATGCATGCCATGGATGATGAGCTGCACGATATGATCAAGGTTGAAAAGGCCCGGCGCGATGATCTGGTGCTGGAGGGGTCGGTGAGGTTGTTGCGCGAACTGTCGGCGTTGATGCCGGTATGCATCGTGTCCGGTTCGCCGCGTAAAGCCATTGCGGATGCCGTGGAAATGCTGCAGATTGGGAATTGTCTGGCATTTGTGATTGGTGCCGAGGAGTATCACATGGGCAAGCCGGATCCCACCTGCTTTCAGATGGCGATTCAGCGGTTAAATGTGCCGGCGGCGGCATGCGTGGTTTTTGAGGATTCGTCTGCTGGTGTAAAGGCCGCCAAGGCCGCCGGTGCGTATTGTGTGGCGCTTGCCCGGCCTTCGCGCCCCCCGCAAGACGTGCGTGCTGCGGATCTGGTGCTGGAAGATTTGGGCACTTTCGATCTGGCAACGCTTGCGCCGTTATCGTCCGAGGGCATTCTGCAGTGCCAGTAGGGCATAGGCTGTGGCCAGAACGGAGTCTGATTCCCAGTAGCGACCATAATCGTTGAGCCAGAATCCCTCGTCGCGCTGCTTTTCGAGGATGGCGGCGAGCGCATCAGCCCGCCAGTTGATCGTGTCGCCAGCTGCCAGCGTCAAGGTATCGGTGCCATAGATATTGAGGGCGCGGGTCATGACGTTGAGATAATAATAGTATCCCCCCATTTCGGACGGGGTGCCGGCCAGCTCCGGGTTGCGCGTTGGAATGCGCGGATTCCAATGGTTGCGAATCCAAGCCAGTGCAGCAGTAATGCGTGGGTCATCACGATCCAGCCCGGCGTACAGATAGCTCAAAAGGCCAGCGTAGGACATCGTCGGGGCCGAGCGATAGCGCAGAACGCCTTGCTCATCGACAAAGGAGCCGAAGTCTTCCCGGAAAGTATCGGTACGATACGCGAATCCGCCGATTTCGTCCGGATGATCGGTTGCCCAGGGCATATCATTGACGGCCGGCAGGTTCTGAATGCGCTGGATATATTTGATGGCAGCAGCCCAATCGAGATCCACGCGGGTTGTGCCCCCGCGAAATTCCTCCAGATCCTGGGTGACACGCATAGACTCATAGCCCATGTAGGAGTTTGAGAGGTCGGCGTAGGTGCGCTCTGTGGGCGGATCATAGCCCATGCCGCCGAAGTGGATGGATTCCCCGAGGTACTGACTGCTGGCCATAAAAGCGCGTGCATCGAGAATGACCTGCGTCAGATTGGCATAGCGATTGTCCGTATTGATGGTGCCGAAGAGCGAGCTGTTCAGCACGGTATGTAAAGCAAGCGCGGATAAGGCGGTGTTGTAATTTGAAAGGCCTCCGCCGGTTCGGCCGGGAATATCGCTGTAGATGGCACCCTTGGCTGGGCCGCTGGTTTGTACACAGGACAGGATGAAGTCGGTTGCACGCTGCATGCTGGGGACAAGATCTGCGCGCCCGCTGCGCACCAAGGCCGTAAGTGCCATGGCGGTGATGGCCGGAAAGTCGGGATTGGACCAGGCACCGGATTCCTGCTGCACACTCACCAGCCAATCGATACCCCGCTGCATGGAGAGCGTGGCTGCTTTCGTTTGCACGGCACTGATCGCTTGCGCCTCACCCCCGGCAACTCGGGAAGTGGAAATCATAACCAGAAGGGCGCACAGAAAAAAAGAAAGGATAACGGTATCGGATCGCTTATCTGCAAGTAACATCAGGAGCACTCCTTGATTGCGTGTTAGTATGGAATACGTAAGTTATATACCATGCGTATCATGAATCGTATGATTAGCCAATCCATTACATTTGGCCGGGCTGCAAAAAATCTCGAAAACGGTTGTATTATGCTTAGGCTTGTCAAGTGTGCGGTAGCAATGGCATGATCAGGGGCTTGCAAACGTTATCACTTGGTAGGGATATTTATGGATAAGCATTACGATCCGCACGTTATCGAAGAGAAGTGGATGGCACATTGGCTGGAGAAGGGATATTTTGGCAGGAATCCCGAAAATCCGGCGGAGCCGTATTGTGTCATGATACCCCCGCCGAATGTGACGGGCATCTTGCATATGGGGCATGCGCTCAATAATACGATCCAGGATATTCTGGTGCGTTGGCGGCGGATGCAGGGGCGCAACGCGCTCTGGGTGTACGGGACGGACCATGCCGGAATTGCCACGCAGAATGTTGTCGAGCGGGCCCTGGCCAAGGAGGGCAGCAATCGCGAAGCACTGGGCCGCGAGGCCTTTTTGGAGCGGGTCTGGGATTGGCGCGAGCAGTATGGCGGCACGATCAAGCGTCAGCTGAAGCGGCTGGGGGCATCATGCGACTGGGATAACGAACGCTTTACGATGGATGAGGGCCTGAGCGATGCGGTGGCTGAGGTGTTTGTTCGGTTGTATGACAAGGGCCTGATTTATCGTGCGAACTATATTATCAATTGGTGCCCGCGCTGTCACACGGCCTTGTCGGATGAGGAGAGCGAGCACCAGGATACGGCGGGTAAGTTGTATCATATTCGCTATCCGTTGCGCGAGGGTACCACGCCGGACGGCAAAGCCTATATAACGGTCGCTACAACGCGCCCGGAAACGCTGCTGGGGGATGTGGCGGTGGCGGTGCACCCGGATGATCCGCGTTACAAGGGACTCGAAGCGTGTGTGGTGGAACTGCCGATTCTGAATCGTGCGCTCAAGGTTATTCGCGATGCATATGTGGATCCCGCCTTTGGTACCGGCGTGGTAAAGATTACGCCTGCGCATGATCCAAACGATTTCGAGATGGGGCAACGGCACGGTTTGCCGCAGATTAATGTTATGCATGGCGATGGCCGCATGAATGATGTGGCGGGTCCGTATGCTGGCATGGATCGCTTTGCCTGTCGCAAGCAGATTATCGCAGATCTGGACGCTGCCGGCCTGATCGGGAAGGTTGACGAGCACCAGCACGCCGTGGGGCATTGTTACCGCTGCGATGCGGTGGTGGAGCCGCGCTTATCGCCGCAGTGGTTTGTGCGGATGAAACCGTTGGCCGAACCGGCACTGGCTGCTGTAAATGATGGCCGCGTGACGTTTGTGCCCGATCGTTGGACAAAGGTGTATCGGGAGTGGATGGAGAACATCCGCGACTGGTGCATTTCGCGCCAAATCTGGTGGGGGCACCGTATCCCTGTGTTTACGTGTGTGGATTGTAACTATGAGTGGGCGGCCAAGGGACAACCGCTACAATGCCCTAAATGTAACAGCGCATCGATCGAACAGGAAACCGATGTGCTGGATACATGGTTTTCCTCCTGGTTATGGCCCTTCAGTACACTGGGGTGGCCCGAGAAGACGGATGCGTTGCGGACCTATTATCCGACACACGATCTGGCAACCGCTTCCGAAATTATCTTTTTCTGGGTGGCAAGGATGGTGATGGCCGGTTTGGAGTTTGTGGGCGAGGTGCCTTTCCGCACGGTTTATATTCATGGCACTGTGCGCGATGACAAGGGTCGCAAGATGAGCAAGAGCCTGGGTAATTCGATCGATCCGCTTTCGATCATCGAGGAAACCAGCGCGGATGCGTTGCGTTTCAGTTTGATTATGCTGACGGCGACAGGACAGGACGTCCATGTATCGCGCGAAAAATTCGAGCTTGGCCGCAATTTTGGTACGAAGATGTGGAATGCCGCCCGCTTTATGCAGATGAATAGTGAGGGTGCGCCGTGCGGGCAGTGGGCACGTGAGCTCGTGCTGCAGGCGGGTGCCTCCAGTGCTGACGATGCGCACATGCTTCTGCGTTTCCAGGACGCGGTACGTAATGTTACGGAGAATCTGGAGAAATACCGGTTCAATGATGCGGCCGCGGCATTGTATGAGTTTGTGTGGCACCAGTTCTGTGATTGGTATCTGGAGTATGCCAAGACCGTGTTTCAGGGGGAAAAGGCCCAAAGGGAGCAGACCTTGCAGATTATGCACTACTGCTTTGCCGGCGCCCTGCGATTGTTGCATCCGTTTATGCCTTTTGTAACCGAAGAACTTTGGCATGCCATGGGGTATGCCCGTGATGCGGAGGATACGATCCTGCGCGCGCCCTGGCCGGTACTTTTATCAAAAGATTTTCTGGCAGAGGGCGGGATTGCGGAGAGCGATGGTGTTTATGTGGATGCACGGCATGAGCTGATTCGCCTGGGGCGGCAGTTGCGTGCAGATTACGGGCTCGCGCCCAGTGATCGGTTGCCGTATGTGATCAAGCCGGATGATGCCGTGACGGCCGAACGTCTCAAGACCGATCTGGCGGCGCTGACGGCGGGATTACGCGCGTCGGATGTGGTGGTTACCGAAGCACCCTCAGCGGATCAAAGTCGGGCCGGATTGCTATCCCCGCTCGGTATGATCTATTTGCCGCTGGAGGGGATTGTGGATCTGGAGGCCGAACGTCGGCGTGTGACCGAAGAGATCGGTAAAGTGGAAAAATTCCTGCTGGGAGCAAACCAGAAATTGCAGAATTCGAAATTTGTGGATAAGGCTCCGGCGGATGTGGTTGCCAATGTGCGGGCGACGCGCGCTGAGTTGGCTACCAAACTGGAAAAACTCCAGGAACAGCTGCAGGTTTTGATAAATACCTAAGCTGCACCTGTCTAGCACCATATGGCACAATGTGAACAGGGGCCCTGCGACGTGGCGTCAAGCTAATAATTTGGGTATTTTCCGGGGACGATGCCAAGGCGCGTGCAGCTAAAGCGGTTAGCAGGTAGCATCCGGTATGGTCTTTTATTTTTCGTAAATCATTTATGTATAAATATTTATGTTGTGTTGTCGACGCGGGCACGATTTGAATCGAGACTTCTCGCGTATCTTTTTCTGACCACCACAATATGTAGTGGTGTTTTGTGTTTTGCAAAAAGTCCAAAAGTTATTAACAGGTTGTGAACACTCCCGGAATGGACGTTATTTCTTAGTAGGGGCACTTGGGCGGCCAAGATAATGCAGGGGAGAAACTTGGGGCGATTGTATGTGTGGGTATGTGGGTGTGTGAGGGGGAACGTTGTTCGCATTTTCCCCACATCCCCACAAACTCACATACCCACATACTTCCCCGCGTTTAGCGGTGAAGTTACTGGTTAAGAATTGCTTGCAATTTTCCGATCACCGGTAATCATTTCGTGCATTACGCGGTAGGTATACAACCCGAAAGAATTACATGCATGTTCGTGATGCGGTTGAGTCGGATGTGGATTTTTTGGTGGGACTTGAATCGATCTGTTTTCCGGCGCACCGCAGGAGCACGCGTCGGTCGATTCGCAATAGTATCTCGAGTTCGGGGCAGCGTGTGCTGGTGGTGGAAACGGCCCAGCGTGATGCGCTTCTCGGTGCCGCAACGATTTTTTGCTACAAGCAATCCCTGCGGCTGTATTCGATTGCCGTGTTGCCGCAGGCGCGTGGCACCGGGACCGGCTATCTGCTGCTTCAGCATGTGCTGACGGATGCAAAGACGCGTGGCTGCGCGCGCGTGACGCTGGAGGCTGATGCGCAGGACGAGCGGTTATTGCAATGGTATCGCCGCTGTGGGTTTCGCGAGACGGAACGACTCGCAGATTATTATGCGCCCGGAGAGGCGGCCCAGCGGATGGCGTATTTACTGAAAGAAGTCGCGGGCGATGCGTGGCCGATCACCGGTAATGTGATTGTCGTGGACAAGTTAGACCGTTGGCCCATGATGGCGGTACCGGGGGTAGAGGTTGTGGGCGCGGATGCCTATTTGTCGGAAGAGCGTTTTCGCAATAGCGAACGTTTTCATGTTTTGAATTTGTGCAGTTCGTATAAAAGCCAGACGATCGGGTATTATGTGTCTTTGCTGGGCACAGCCCGCAATCACCGTATTCTGCCGACAGTGACGACCGTCAAGGATATGCGCAATCTTGCCATTGCCCAGCGTGTGGTGGAGGAGATTGAAGATTATCTTTTCGAGCGCCTGGAACAAGCTGGAGAGCACGATATTGAAATCACGGTGATGCTGGGGTACACACCGGATGCCCGTTACAGCGAGTTGGGGCGGAAACTGTTTACGCTGTTTCAGTTGCCCTTTTTCGCGATTCGTTTTGCCAAGGCGCAAGATGGAGAGTGGCACTTGCGCAGGGTAACGGTGCTGAATCTCAGTACGGTGCTTTTGCGAAATCCGGAGCAAGTTCGTCCTGCCTTGACGGCGTATTTTGATCGGAAGCGGCATCGGCGTACCAAACTGAAGCATTATCGCTATGATATGGCGATCCTCGTCAACACGGAGGAGAAGACGCCGCCGTCGTGTCCGGATGCCCTGAAGAAGTTCCGCAGTGCGGCTGAGCAGACCGGTTTCGCGGTGGAATTTATCGGCAAGATGGATTATCGCCGGATTTCTGAATTTGATGCCTTGTTTATCCGCGAGACCACATCGCTGGAAAATCACACCTATCGCTTTGCCCGGCATGCCTACACGGAGGGCTTGGTGGTGATCGATGACCCCTGGTCGATTTTATATTGTTCCAACAAGATTTACATGCACGAGCGCATGAGCGCATGCTACGACCGGATCATCGCCCTGTCGGACGGACGGATCGAGCGCGTCGAGATCGACTGGGCAGGTAACCAGCTGTCGG
>JBLRXB010000065.1:0-10869 GCA_047920915.1 Kiritimatiellia bacterium | reverse complement strand
ACACTCAAAAAAAAGGCAAATCAGCCACCAAATAAGCACAACAAAAAACATAAAAACAAAAATAATCGCAATTTTTAATACAAACAAAACAACCCAAAAACACACCAAGGAGTTTTTAGACCATAAAAAACCCAAACAAGACAATTTACCACAAAACAGTCCGACAAGAACGTAACCAAATCCCCATCAGGACCCAAGACTACCAAATGGCACCCCTATCAGGAAAAACACGAGCTTATATATAACGACACTATCGACATTACACCCAGAATGTATTACCTTTATCCCCGATGACAAATGTTACACACCTTTTTGTCGGGTTTTTCATTGGAATCGGCACTATTCTGATTCCACTCATGCTGCGTCGCAAGAGTGGCAAGAACGCGAATTGCACTGCGCCATACCCCCTTAATCTCCCTAACCAGGAATTTAGCCTTCATGTGCTCGAAAAGGTCGCCGAAGTGTTACCGCTCGCGATTGTTCTCACCGATAAAGCGCAAAACATCATATACACCAACCCCGCATTCTCGCTCCTTCATGGTTACCAACCAGAAGAAATGAAAGGGAAATCGCCTGCCTGCCTGAAATCAGACGAGCAGGACCCCGCTGCATATCAGGATATCCAGCAGGCATTACTCCGCCAGGAAGCATGGTCAGGCCAATTACGCAACCGCACCAAAGATGGGCAAAACATTTCGCTCGAAGTGACAATCTCGCCCTTTGTGGACGAGAAAGGAGCCTGTATCGGGCATATTTCCGTCGCACGGGATTTAACCACAGAGATTCAACTCGAGACCCAGCTCCGCCATGCCCAGAAAATGGAAGCGATTGGAACATTAGCAGGCGGCATCGCCCATGATTTCAACAACATCCTGAGTGCCATTATTGGGTACACGGAGCTGGCCATTCAGGACAGCCAAAACCACCGCACTGCCAGCGCTAATCTAATGCAAATCCTCAAAGCAGCCAAGCGCGCAGCCGAATTGATCTCCCAGATTCTCACCTTCAGCCGCCGTAGTTCCAACACACGGCAAGCCCTATATCTTAAACCCATTCTGGGAGAAGCATTAAAGTTGTTACGCGGCACGCTACCATCCTCCACGGTAATTATTGCCGATTTGGCCGAAAACACCCCCCCCGTTCTCGCCGATGCAACCCAAATGCACCAGGTTATCATGAATTTATGCACAAATGCATCGCAGGCCATGCAACCACAGGGCGGAACACTTACCGTCAGACTAACCAAGGAGACCATCTTGAAAAGCCGCCCCGCATGGCAACAAACCCTGCCCGAGGGTGTCGAATGTATCGCCTTGCGTGTATCGGATACCGGGCCGGGCATTCCAGCGGCGATACAGGCAAAAATCTTCGAGCCCTATTTCACCACCAAACAAGGCGGCGATGGCACCGGCCTGGGCCTCGCAACCGTTCATGGCATTGTGACCAGTCACGCCGGGACCATACACGTCGACTCGAAGCCAGGCACGGGCACAACCTTTACGATCTTGTTACCCACGTGCGCCCCGGAAAATGTATTCCCGGACCCCCCGCCCACCGAAACCCCTCTGCCTCGCGGTAACAACGAAATGATCATGGTGGTGGACGACGAGGAATCCTTGACAATCATGATCAGTACCAGCCTGACCTACTTGGGCTACCAAGTGGAGTCGCACTGTTCAAGCGTCCAGGCATTGGCCGCCTTTGAAGCAAATCCCGAAAAATACGACTGCATCATTTCCGACCAGACTATGCCGACATTGAATGGTGCCGATCTCGCCCGTCGCGTGCTGGCAATCCGGCCCGATCTACCCTTCATCTTGAGCACCGGCTATAGCCCCAATATGAACGAAAAGATCGCACGCGAAATCGGTATATCGCAATTCATTCTCAAGCCGACAACCGGACGTAACCTCGCCACAAGTGTAGCTACATGCCTCCAGAAACGTACCCGCCATGCAAATCCCTCAACGCATACGTGACATCTTAAAAGAACTGCCCGCAAAACCCGGTTGCTACATCATGCGCGATATCACCGGGACCATCATCTATGTCGGCAAGGCTGTCGATCTGCGCAAACGGGTCCAATCCTACTTCCGTCAAGCCGCCCTCAAAAAAGGTGACCCCAAACTGCGCAGTCTGGTAAAAAGTGTGGCCGATCTAGAATATATGGTCGTTCACAACGAAGCAGCGGCCATCCTTACAGAAGGTGATCTGATTAAGAAGTACCGCCCGCGGTACAACATTCTGCTCAAGGACGACAAGAGATTCCTGCTCATTCGCGCTGACCGCAAGGTCACCTTTCCCCGCTTCGAAACCGTTCGTATCCGACGCAACGACGGCGCGCAGTACTTTGGCCCCTATGTCAGCTCGCTCGCCGCTCGTGCCACCATTGACTTTTTAGAAAAACACTTTGGCCTGCGAAAATGCACACCTGCCGAACCGGACGCAACCACCTATCGCCATTGCCACAACGATATTATCCGCTTATGTTCGGCACCTTGTGTGAACCGCATTTCCGCGGAAGCATACCGCGAACGCTTCGAGGAAGCCTGCGCCTTTCTCCGCGGAAGGCGTCCCCAACTACTCGCACAGATCCGCACCCAAATGCAACAGGCCGCACAAACACTCGACTTCGAACAAGCAGCAGCACTCCGGGATAGCTTGCTGCTGATCGAAAAGGCGGTCCGGCAACATGCCCGCGTGGCACCTACGCCTCGCATGCAGCACGAAACGGCCAAACAAGGCATTGAAGCACTCGCGCAACTGCTGGATCTGCCCGCCATCCCGCATGTCATTGAAACGTTTGACATATCCAATATTATGGGCACCTACGCTGTCGCCAGTATGGTTTGTGCCGTTGAAGGCATCCCTGCACCCAACCGCTATCGGCGCTTCCGCATCAAGACCGTCGTCGGTGCCAACGATCCCGCTATGATGGCGGAAGCTGTGCGACGCCGAATCCGCGGATTGCAGGAAGACAACAAGCCGCTTCCCGGACTGATTCTCGTAGATGGCGGTATCACCCAGCTCAAGGCTACCCACCAGGTTTTGATCGAAAGGGGCGTTCCCGATTTGCCCTTAGCCTCACTGGCCAAACGCCATGAGGAAATCTACTATCGTGCCGATGCGCCCCCACTGCGGCTCGAAAGACACAACCCCGCCCTCAAGGTCTTGCAGCGGATCCGCGATGAGGCCCACCGCTTCGCCATCACCTATCACCGCAACCTGCGCAATCGCCGTCTACGGGAATCCGCGCTCGACAAGATCCCGGGCATTGGAGAAAAACGCAAAGAGCTGCTGCTCAACACACTGGGATCCGTCCAGCGCATCGCCAAAGCATCGATCGATGAAATCGCCGCCGTTCCCGGCATTGGCCCCACCATGGCCCAAACCATCCACAGCAAGCTCAACCAATAGCACGATCGCAAGCGCCGCCTTATGCACCATCCTGATCCGGCGCAAAATCCAGGGGACGCGCCAAAGCCGACGCAATCACGTCCGGAATGTCATTGCGAGCCATACCCCGCCAGTAAACGCGCCAATGATTTTCCGTATGTAAGCCATCAGCCTGACGATCATACCACTGGTTAAACGGATTCCGTAAACGGGATCGCCAGAACAGCGAAGCATGGTCATTCGTAATCGTGCGCCACAACTCCTGTGCAATCCCCTCACCCCGCGCCTCACGCTGCACCGCAAACTTCGAAAGGTACATATGTTTTTTGTAGGGCACTAAAATGGCAGCACAACGATAGTCGTCATCCAGATACACACACGAAACGGAATCCAGACACGCCGGACGATCCAATGTACGACCAAAACTATTTTCGAGCAAGTGAATCAAACGCTCGCGATCCAGAGTGGCCAGCGAAGCATAACGCTCGATCCGGATGCCCCGCCGGACGAGACAGCCAGCACCCTTGACCGTAAAAAGCTCCGATAATAAATTCAGCGGCGAGGCAACCGATATATGCAACCCCTCATTACGCTCAGCCAAATCACCAGCAAATCGCGCCAAGGCCTCGTCCTGCGGCACGAGCGCAGCAGGATCCTTGACCTGATAATGCAGCAGGGGGGTACCATCAGCCCGATGCAAAGGACCCGATGCGCGAATAAAATGTACCCGCCGCGTGCAGGCAGGCACTAGCAGCGGAAGCCCCGCCTCCATGGAAATCGATGCATCAACAAGCACCGGTATTTTTCCCGATGCCATCAGCTCCTGCACATCATCAGCCGAGAACATCGCATCGCGAAGCACCATGCGGATAAAAACAAACGGGGCATCCTCGACCTCCATCAGTTGCGCCATCTGCCCCGCATGCGTGCCACATAGCAGCACAACCGGCTGCAACCCCAGCCGCAACAAAAAGCGCAAATCAAAGACAAAAACCGCCGCCGATTCGGCAAACCCCTCGTGCGAGGGCACAATCACAGCAAAGGCCGCCTGTCCACCGAGCTTGAACCGTTCGAGGTAGAACTCATACTCCTCGCGTTTCCCGATACTATCGAGAAACAACCGTATCGTTTTATCCAGCAACATACTCATGCGCGTATCTTACACATTCGTCCACAAAAGGATAGCGCGAACCGCTGCCTTAACAGGAAACCGTTCGCGCCATCTATCCTGCGGTCCACATCACCTGCCGCTTACACACCCAGCCGGTTTTGCCGCATGCGCTCTGCCATGCGCTGATTCGTTGTTACCGTATGCCCAGGCAGCGGCACGATGTTCTCATGAATCGCATCCAGCAACCAGGCCGGCTGCGGGAAGAACGCATCTTCGAGTTCATAGGCCGGCGTTATCCAGTTACGCGACCCCACCACGACCGGAGGTCCATCCAGCTCATCAAATGCATACTGGGCGATGTTGGCAGCAATCGTCTGCATCACCGACCCCCGCTCACAGGCATCCGAGCTCAGCAATACCCGCCCCGTCTTGCGAACCGACGCCACCAACGGCTCGTAGTCCAACGGATTGATGCAGCGGCAATCCCAGACATCCGCCTCCATCCCGTATTTCTGACTCAATGTTTCTGCAGCTTCCAAAGCCCGATACAAGGTCGCACCGATCGTAATAATCGTAATATCCTTGCCATCGCGACGCTTCGCAGGCGGACCTAGCGGCACCTCATAGTACCCTTCCGGCACTTCCTTCTCAAACATCTCACCAATGTCGTACAACCTCTGGCTCTCGAAAAAGACCACGGGATCGGTTCCTGCTAAAGCCGCATTCATCATGCCCTTGGCATCATATGGCGTTACAGGAAACACTACCTTCAAACCAGGAATATGATTGACCAATGCACTCCAGTCCTGCGAATGCTGGGCACCATATTTCGAGCCGACCGAAACCCGCAATACCAATGGCATCTGCAACACACCGGCCGACATGCTCTGCCACTTGGCCATCTGGTTGAAGATCTCATCGCCCGCGCGCCCCATGAAGTCACAATACATTAACTCGACCAGAGCGCGACCGCCTTCCAACGCATAACCAACACCTGTGCCCACAATCGCGGCCTCGGAAATCGGCGAATTGAACAGACGGTGATACGGCAACGCTTCCGTCAAGCCGCGGTAGCACGCAAACGCGCCACCCCAGTCACGATTTTCCTCACCATAGGCCACCATCGTCGGATCCGTCTTGAACCGGTGAAGCACCGCCTCGAAGATGGCATCACGATACTGATACATCTTGTTCTTGCTAACCGGCTTGCCATCTTCAAATGCCGAGCGCACCCGGCGGGCAATCTGCTGCACACGCGGATTATCCGGCCCCGCATCCAGCAACGCAGGCTCCCGCCCCTCTTCCATACTCGGGCGCGTCTGGTTCGAGAACATCACCGACTCGATAAAGACCGGCGCCACATGCGGCGAAACCGTATCGTTGATCGCCAGCCTCAAAGATTCCGATACCGTCGCCACAATGCCATTCGACAACGCCTCGTAGCTAGCCTCATCCAGAACCTTCGCCGTCTCCAATTCCTTCGTGAACCAGGCAATCGAATCCTGCGATTGCCACAATTCCACCTCCGACTTCTCGCGGTACGAAGAGGCATCCGAAGGCGAATGCCCCGAATAACGATACGTCATCGTATCCAGGAATACCGGGCCTTTGCCCTTTTTCAGCAACTCGGACTTGCGCTTGATCGCATCCGCCACCGCCAGCGGATTGTAGCCATCAATCCGCTCGGCATGCATCGCCTCCGGATTCACACCCCCGGCAACGCGCGCCAGTAAATCATACCCCATGGTCTCGCCCGAGGTCTGTCCGCCCATGCCATAGAAGTTGTTCATGAAGTTGAAGATAATCGGTAAACCACCGCGATGCGCTTTATCCCATAAATGCCGGAACTGGCCCATGGCAGAAAAGTTCATCGCCTCCCACACCGGACCACATCCCATCGAAGCATCACCAATATTGGCAACCACGATGCCGTCCTTACGATTGATTTTCTTGAATAGTGCCGCACCGGCAGCAATATCGGCTGAGCCACCGACCAGAGCATTATTCGGATAAATACCGAAGGGCGTGAAGAACGCATGCATCGAACCGCCCAAACCACGATTGAAACCTGGCTTGCGGGCAAAGATTTCCGCCAAGGCACCATACACAAGAAAATGACGTGCCAAATCCCGCACCGTATTCGTTTTGACGCTCTTTTCGACAATGGCAAGACACTCGCCATCCATGAACGTGCTCATGATGTGCAGCAAATCCTTGTCACCGAGCTTGCGAATCGCCGACATACCCTTCGCCAGAATCTCGCCATGCGAACGGTGCGACCCGAAGATATGATCGTCCACGCCCAAATGATACGCCTGCCCAACGGCAGCCGCCTCCTGCCCCATGGAAAGATGCGCCGGCCCCGGATGGTTATACGCAATACCACGATACGCACCCGCCGTCTTGATCTCATTGAGCATAAACTCGAACTCCCGGATCAGAAGCATGTCTTCCAAAATCCCGATTACACCCTCTTTGCCAAGCTTCTTCGCTTCCTGCGAAACACTCTTGCTATACTGATTTAACGGAATCTCAGGAAACTGCAATACCCCCGACTTCCGTTCCTTCACCGGATCTACCACTACACTCTTTGGCATCTTTTACTCTCTCTTTCTTTTTTCCACAATTGCACCGCCCACCGGGTTCCCGGTGGTGGTAAAACGTTGAGCCGAAATCAACGACCAAACCCTACTTCCTGCACCACCAGCATCAAGCCGATGGCATCGCACCAACCAACCTGCATTAATGAATCATCAAAACCGTTTCACGAATCAGCTCGGAAACCGTCGGATGCGGAAACACAATATCATCGATCTCGCGAATCCGCTGCTCTGTCTCAATCATGGCCGCTGCCCCGAAAATCATCTCGGAACAAGCGCCCCCGATCATATGCACGCCAAGCAAAGCCTCCGTTTGCGCATGCACCAGCACCTTGCAAAAACCCTTGCCACCGGCATTCTCCGCCAGAAAACGCCCGCTGGCCGCCATCGGACGTTTCGCTGTTTTCACCGGAATGCCCTGATCCTGCGCCTGCGCCTCTGTAAGACCCACCGTTGCAACTTCCGGCGTGGTATACACAACCCCCGGAATTGCATCGTACCGCATCCGATCGGGCCGCCCGCATAAGTTATGCACAACAACCTCACCCATCCGGGAAGCAGAATGTGCCAACCATTGGCGTCCAGTCACATCCCCGATGGCAAAAACACCCGGCACATTTGTAGCACACAAATCATCAACCTTGATCCCGCGCCGGTCAAAATCTATACCGGCAGACTCCAAACCGAGATCGTTCACATTACAGGTGCGACCAGCCGCAACCAGCACAGTGCCGGCCGGAATCTGCTCCTGCTTGCCATGCTTTTCAAACTTCACCGATTCCGCATTGATCGATTGCACCTTGGCACCCAAATGAAATACCACGTTCTTCCTGGACAATTCCTGGCGCAAGGTCTTTGCAACCTCGCCATCCACGGCCGGACAAATCTCAGGCAACATCTCTATCACGTTGACAGCGATACCCAGCGACCCGAAGAAACAGGCAAACTCGCACCCGATCACACCACCACCGACAATCGTAACCCGCTCCGGCATTTCCGTAAGATTCAGAATGCCCGTCGAATCATACACATTTGCAGAATCAATCCCCGGAATCGGAGGCCGCGCCGGCGAAGATCCCGTTGCCAGCAAGACGGCTTTGCCCCTGTAGGATTCGCCATTCACAACCACTTCGCCAAGCTTGGCGGTCAGACGTCCGCGACCATTGATAACCTTCACCTTATTCATCTTCATCAGGCTGGCAATACCCTTGCGCAAGGTTTGAATCACGTCCTGTTTGCGCTCCATCACTTTGGAAAAATCGAACTTCACATCCTTTGCCGTAACACCGTAGTCGGCACCATGCGTGGCATAGTAGTAAACCTTGGCCGAGTTCAGCAGCGTTTTGGAGGGAATACAGCCACAATTCAAGCACACCCCGCCTAATGCAGACTCCTCAATGAGCAGAACTTTCTTACCCTTCTCGCCGGCCCGCTCAGCAGCCACATAGCCCCCGGGACCACCACCAATTACAATCAGATCATATTCCATAACTTCACCATGCTTTACAACCGCCCACCGACCTTGGTCGGTGGAGGTAAACGTTGAAACAAACAGCAACCAAAAACCAAATAAAGCAGAGCGAGAAAAGTGCTTATGTATCCCTTGGTCTAACCAAGCTCACCCCTCGCGCAATGGATCGCTGCTTTTCCCCCACCTTTCCTCAACTTCATTCACCACTGGGGCAAGCCCGGTGGGATCGCTCTATCCCTCTATCCCGCCAGCACCAACTCGATCTGCTCCAGTCCCAGACAAAGATCCTTCAAGAATCGCGCCGCCGGAGCACCATCCACCGCTTGATGATCAACCGTCAGACTCAAATTGATCGCCTGCACATGCTTGACACTACCATTCTCATCGAACACAGGCTTGGCAAACAGACCACTGACACCAAGAATCGCCACTTCCGGCACGTTCAGTACCGGCGTAAAACTCTCCACCCCGAGTATGCCGAGATTGGTAATAGTGAATGTCCCCCCCTGCAGCAGATCCGGATTGATACTGCCCGATTGACACGCCCTCACCAAAGGCTTGATCGCATCCGAAAGTTGCCGCAGACTCAGTTGATCGCTACCATGCACCACAGGCACCATCAGACCGCGTTCGGTATCCGTTGCAATGCCCAGATTCACCTCTCCCCGCTCAATGATCCGATCACCGAGGAAATGCGCATTAAGCCCAGGGTGCCGCACCAAGGTGCGTACACATACATAGGCAATCAGATCATTGATCGTGATGTTCGGCAGACCCAGCGCATCAGCATGCATCTTGACCTTTTCGCGATACGCCAGCAGGGCTGTGGCATCAAAACTCTTGTCCAACGTGATTTGCGCCGTATTCGACAAAGATTCGCGCATTTTCTGCGCAATCAACTTGCGGATTCCCTTGATCGGAATCTCGCGATCCACACCTGCTGCTGGTGCACTTGCGGCTGCAACCGGAGCCTTGCCAAGATCGCCCGCCAACACCATTCCGCCCGGTCCACTACCGACCGCCGGTACGCTTCCAACACCAGCAGCACGTGCCGCAGCACTAAGACGTGGCTGACTGGCCGCAAGCTGTTCCACATCTCGCGCCAATACACGACCATTAGGCCCGCTTCCCGCAGCACCGTCGAGCGTCATACCCTTTTCGGCAGCAAGTTTGCGGGCCCGCGGGCTAACCCCTTGCTCCGCACCAACCGCTACGGGCGTTGCTACCGCGGCGGGAACCGCAACAGCTGGCGTTGCCGCAACCGCTGTACCCGCATCAGCGGCTGGAGCCTGCTCTGCCGCAGCAGCTGGCACGCCCCCACCTGGACGCAAACTGGAAACATCCTCACCGGCGGCACCAATGGCACCAATCACCGTTAAAACAGGAATATCCTCCCCCGCCGGAAAAAACTGCGCCAGCATAACCCCGTCAGCCGGACTCTCCACCTCGAACACAGCCTTATCCGTCTCGATACTCGCCAAAGGTTGGCCCGCCGTAACACTGTCACCCTCCTTGACCAGCCAATCCACCAAAATACAGCTCTCAACCGATTGCCCCTGCCGAGGCATTAATAGTTCTGTCGCCATCGCTACTCTCCTTTACTTATAAACCGTACCTCGTCAATAGCCGCAATTGGGGCAACAAAGGCCCCCGATACAAACGCTCTTTCGTAACCTAAACAATCTCCAATACCACACCATTCTTGCGAACATCCCGAACAAACCCCGGATTCACACGACTGTCCGTGATAACGACACTCACAGCCGTAAGTTTACCTGCCGCTGCAAATGAAACCTTGCCCACCTTCTGGCTATCAGCAAGCAAAACCACCCGCTTGGAACGCGCCATGACCAACTCCTTGGTATAGGCCTCCCCAGGATCCGTTGTTGTCATCGATTCCAACGTAACCCCAATCGTCCCCATAAACGCAACATCCAGTGAAATCGATTCCAACAGCATGCGCGTAAGCGGACCGGTAATCGTCTGGCTACGTCGGCGCAACTCCCCTCCGAGCAAAATCAAACGCGGACCCGATGCCGAAAGCTCACCAGCCGCACGCAAGGAATTCGTAACAATCGTGATGTCCGACCGCTCACGCAACAGCTTAGCCAATTCAAGCAGCGTACTACCACCATCCAGATAAACCGTATCCCCAGTATTCATGTGTCGCATAGCTTGACGCGCAATCGCACGCTTTTCCTCGCCCGCAACCGCCGTCTTGTCGTCAAACAGTGGTTCATCCAGCAATCCGCCCCCAGACACCGCCCCCCCATGCACCCGCTGCAACGCAC